>DKMV01000071.1 GCA_002469605.1 Leclercia sp. UBA7405 | reverse complement strand
CTGGGTCAGCACGCGCACGCCGAGCTTGGTCAGCTCACTGTGTGCCGCACCGGAGATACGCGGCGGCAGCGCCGGCAGAATACGCTCGCCCGCCTCCACCAGCGTGACGTTCAGCGCCTCGTTGGTTAGCCCCTTGTAGCCATAGCTGTGCAGCTGTTTCACCGCGTTATGCAGTTCGGCAGAGAGCTCCACGCCGGTGGCCCCGCCGCCGACAATGGCAATATTCACTTTGCCGCTGGCGCCGAGGTTGCTGGAATATTTCAGAAACAGGTTCAGCATCTCCTGATGGAAACGACGCGCCTGATGCGGGTTATCCAGGAAGATGCAGTGCTCTTTCACGCCCGGGGTGTTGAAATCGTTGGAGGTACTGCCCAGCGCCATGACCAGGGTGTCATAGGCCAGCTTGCGCTCGGGCACCAGCAGCTCGCCCTTCTCGTCGCGCAGCTCGGCCAGGGTGATGGTTTTGCTTTCGCGGTTGATATCGACCACGGAACCCAGCTGGAACTGGAAATCATGGTTACGGGCGTGCGCCAGGTAGCTCAGGGCGTCCACTCCCTCATCCAGAGAGCCGGTTGCCACTTCGTGCAGCAGCGGTTTCCACAGATGGCTGTGATTGCGATCGACCAGCGTAATTTTGGCTTTTTTACCACGTCCCAGCTTCTTTCCAAGCTGCGTCGCCAGCTCCAGCCCGCCTGCGCCGCCGCCTACAATTACTATCTTTTTCAATGGCGTAGTCAACGTGACCCCCTCAAATTATTAACCAATTGTTAAATAAAAGTTATCGAAATAACCTTTATTTAACAACGGGTTACAGCACTGAAACGCTTCACCGTCATGCAGAATAACATGAACGGTGCATTGGTCATACCAAAATTGATATGAATCAAGTTTTGCCGGATAAATGTTAATCAAGTTTAGCAAAAAGAAAACCCGGCGACGGGAAAGTGGCCGGGTTTGCGTAAGAAAATGAAGGATTTAGCCTAAAGTCTTAAAGGCTTTAATGCGCTGTAGATGGTGGGAGATATTCTTGAACTTGTGGGTCTGCTCTTCGTCCCAGACGATCTCATAGTAGTGATGTAGCAGCTCTGCCGAACGCTGGCTATTGAGCGCCTCGTCGTTGCGGGAGAGCACGGCCAGGCAGCGATCGCGATTCTTCTCGCGGAAGTTGCTCACGCATTTGGTCGCAATGTCCGCATACTCTTCCGGGCGATCGATTTTGCCTTCCATGTTCTCGTCCGGAAAGAGGTTCGGATTGAACACCACTTGGCGGATGTCGCATAAAAAGCCGATGCGCTCAGCCCAGTAGCCCCCCAGCCCGACGCCGCAGATCAGCGGGCGATCGTCAACGTTGAGCTGCAGCATTTTGTCCACCTCTTTCAGCAAGTGCTGCATATCGTGTTTGGGATGGCGCGTGCTGTAGCTAATCAGGCGTACATCCGGGTCGATAAACTGCAGTTGCAGCACTTTTTCATGATTACCAGGGCTGTTCGAATCAAAACCGTGCAAATAGATGATCATCGTATCCTCGCCACACTTCACATTCCAGGAATGGGATTATTGGCCTGCTTTATGCGCCAGCCAACGCTCATTCAGCGCCTCAAGTTGGGCATTGACCGTTTTCCAGCGTGCTGAATCCATCAGTTCCTGACGGCTAAATGAACCTTTATGATACAATTGTGTAACACGCTCGGCATTGATCGGCGACAGGTTATCCAGCACGCTTACCGCGCCTTTACGATTATTGCAGACCAGGATCATATCGCAACCCGCATCCAGAGACGCCTGGCCGCGTTCGGCGTAGCTGCCCATAATGGCCGCCCCCTCCATCGACAAATCGTCGGAGAAAATCACGCCGTTAAAGCCCAGCTCCTGGCGCAGCACGGTTTTCAGCCAGAAGGGAGACCCGCTTGCCGGGCGCGGATCCACCTCGCTGTAAATGACGTGGGCCGGCATGATCGCATCCAGCTTGTTATCGCTAATCAGCGTGCGGAACACCGACATATCTTTCGCGCGGATCTCAGCTTCCGGACGAGGATCGCGCGGGGTCTCTTTATGCGAGTCCGCCGTAACGGCGCCGTGCCCCGGGAAGTGTTTGCCCGTGGTTTTCATCCCGGCCTGGTGCATACCGTCGATAAAGCGGGTGGCAATGTGCAGGGCTTTTTGCGGATCGGCATGGTAAGAACGCTCGCCGATGGCGGCGCTGATATGCCCCACATCCAGCACCGGCGCAAAGCTGATATCAATATCCATGGCGATCATTTCGCTCGCCATCAGCCAGCCAGCGGCTTCTGCCAGCTCAGCGCCCTCTTCCATTCCCAGCAGCGCGGCAAAAGACTGGGCTGCAGGCAGACGGGTAAAGCCTTCGCGGAAACGCTGAACGCGCCCCCCCTCCTGATCCACCGCCACCACCAGCCGGTGATGCGACGCGGCGCGGATCTGGCGCACCAGCTCCCGCAGCTGCGCCGGATCGTGATAATTGCGGGTAAAGAGGATCAGCCCTCCCACCAGCGGGTGCGCCAGAATCTCGCGCTCTTCCGCATCCAGTTCATACCCTTCCACATCCAACATCACTGGACCCACAGCAACCTCTCTTATCCTTTCGTTTGTATCTGCCGCCAGACGTCATCGGCCAGCGTTATAAATTGTCTCTCGTGCGACTGCTGCCAGCGTAGCTCGTACCAGCCAGCCATCAGCATCAGCATCCATGGGCGCCAGCGCGCCACCTGGCGTTGCAGCTGCGCCAGCGGAATATGTGCCAGGAGCGCATAGGCCTCAAGCAGCTGCTGGCGCTGGGTTTCATTGTCTGTCCAGACGCTGGCCAGCTCCATCGCGATATCCCCGTCGCCGGCATATTCCCAGTCAAGCAGCCGGGGGCCGCCCGGCGCGTAGACGATATTACCGGCATGGACGTCCATATGCAGCGGCGCCAGCCGTAACGGCGCGGGCTCACCCTGCCGACACAGGCGTTTTAGCTGTTTTAACCACAGCGGCGAGCGGCGGGCGGGCGAGGCCTGTAGCCAGTAGCGCTCCAGCAACGGCAGCAGCGTGATGCGCCAGCCAAACGGCGCCTGACGGTGCAGATGATACAGCATGGCGGCCAGTACCGGCGAGACGGGAAGCGTACTCTTCACCTCTCCCGGCAGATATTCAATCGCCAGCCAGTCCGGGCTAACGAAATGGGCTCGGGGGGCAACGGCGGCAGGTAGATGGCGCAGGGCATGATACTGGCGGCGGAAATCGGCGGGCGTACCCAGTGCGTCATGGCGCTGGCGGAGCACCAGACGGCGATCGCCCTGCTCTATAATGCAGCTCGCGCCGCTAAGCCCGGGTTGGGCCTGCGGCGCGAGAAGACGATAGTGCGGGAAATAGCGCGACAGCAGCGCGTCGCGCGTCAGATTACTGTTGCTGAACTGCACCTTTACCCGACCAGATGATTTCGCCGGTCTGCACCAGCATCAGCTGCATCTGCAGCGCCGGCGCATTGACGTTGCCCGTGGCGTTGGAGTAGAGCACGTACTGCGCTCCCACGTTGCGGGCAATGCCGATGGCTTTACTGCGCGTGCCCAGGCTGTCCTGCGGCGAAAGCCCCAGCTGCTGCTTGGCAACCGCCAGCTGCTGGGCGGAGACCAGCGTGAACTTGCCGTTATTCGCCAGCGCGTTGCGCAGGGTTTCGGTGGCTTCGGCCGCATTCAGCGAACCGTTGGTGCGGTTATTGACGCTGTCTACCAGCAGAACGCTGCCGGAAGTCACACCCTGGGCCTGCAACATTTTGCCAACCATCGGCTGCATCGCCCCGTTCCAGTCGTAATGACGTTCACGCGGCGTGGGCTGTGCGGTTTCATCCGGATGCTCAATCGGACCTGGCTGCGACGGGACCGTCGGCACTGACGGCACTGTAGGTACCGGCTGCGTCGGCGGGACCGGCTGTTGCGTGCCTGGTTTGGCCTCTTCGACCGGCGCGGGTGGCTGCTCGGTGCGGGTAATACAGCCCGACAGGAAGAGCGCAAAAGCCGTGACCAGCGCATAACGACTCAAATTTTTAATCAAGGTTCACCCCTTAAAGATAGAGATAAAGTCTGACCTTGTGCGCCCCGAGATAGTTGGCGCTGCCATACAGCCTTACCGACGATTTTGCCGGAATGGTTACGCTGCGCGGCGCCTCAAGGGGGTGCATTTCAAGGCCTCTGGCGTCATACCAGAAAAAACGGTAATGGACGGTGACAGGCTCGTTTCGTTCGTTAAAGACCGTAGAGGAGGCCGATGGCTGGATCTCGCTGATGGTCAGCGAGGGTGCCTCCGCGGTGATCCCCGCCGCCAGCACTGATGATTCCATCACCAGCGCCTGGTCTTCGTTAACGGGGATTGCCGGGCGTGAGCTACATCCCACCAGCAACATTCCTGCTATCAGCGCAGCTATACGTCCTTTTGACATCTTACAAACCTTTATGCGCCAGCATCGGCCCCAGCGGACGTCCGCCCAGCAGATGCATATGAATATGATAGACTTCCTGTCCGCCGTGACGGTTACAGTTCATGATCAAACGGTAGCCGTCTTCAGCGATGCCTTCCTGTTCAGCAATTTTCGCTGCTACTGTCAGCATACGGCCTAACGCCACTTCATGCTCAGTTTTCACGTCATTTACCGTCGGAATCAAAATATTAGGAATAATCAGGATGTGTGTAGGCGCCTGTGGCGAGATGTCGCGAAACGCAGTGACCAGGTCATCCTGGTACACGATGTCCGACGGAATTTCGCGGCGAATAATTTTACTGAAAATAGTCTCTTCAGCCATGATGTTGTCCTTTTACTTTTAAGCTGATGTTGTGCCCGGCGATATCACCCTGCGGGCGCCTTATTCTGTGACACAGCTTAAGAGTATGATCGACTTTCTCTAATCCTTTCAACCTTATCCCTTTATTTCTTTCCTTTACCTGTTCCGGCTGGTTACAGAGTGACCAGACGTCCCCTTTTAGCGGCTAAAACATAATTTCAATTCAGTAGTTACATCTGTTTACAGCGCGAACCCTAATGCGTATATTTCGCATTTGCATTTCCATGCGCATTTTTAACATAGAAAAGACCTCAGACCGGTATCGGGACTGGGGCTAACAATTCACTATTCACTCAGAAAGGGTTTGATAATGTCTTTCATTCATCACTCCAGGGACGAGCAACGCCAGTCTCCTGCAACGCCGTCGTTGCTGGCAGCCTGTATTGCGATGGCATTGATGCCGACCGTAAGTTTCGCCGCCGCAGAAGATACCGTTATCGTTGATGGCTCTTCTCAGTCGGGTGCGCCGTCAGACGAAGAGCAGGATTACAGCGTCAAAACGACCTCCGTTGGCACCAAAATGCAGATGGTTCAGCGCGATATTCCCCAGTCCGTTACTATTGTCAGCCAGCAGCGGATGGAAGATCAGCAGCTCCAGACCCTGGGTGACGTGATGGACAGTACGATGGGTATCAGCAAGAGCACCGCTGACTCCGATCGCAGCAGCTATTATTCCCGCGGTTTCGAAATCGATAACTACATGGTTGACGGCATTCCGACCTATTTCGAGTCCCGCTGGAACCTGGGCGATGCCCTCTCTGATACCGCCCTTTATGAGCGTGTGGAAGTGGTACGCGGCGCGACCGGCCTGATGACCGGCACCGGCAACCCCTCTGCGGCCATCAACATGGTGCGTAAGCACGCCACCAGCCGCGAATTTAAAGGCGATCTCTCCGCCGAGTACGGTAGCTGGAATAAACAGCGCTATGTGATGGATCTGCAAAGCCCGCTGACCGAAGACGGCAATCTGCGCGGCCGCGTGGTGGCGGGTTATCAGGATAACGACTCCTGGCTCGACAATTACAACCAGAAGAAAACCTTCTTCTCAGGCATTATTGATGCCGATCTGGGCACCAGCACAGCCCTCTCCGCCGGCTATGAATATCAGCGTATCGATGTGAATAACCAGACCTGGGGCGGCCTGCCGCGCTGGAACACCGACGGCAGCGTAAGACATTATGACCGTTCGCACAGCACCGCGCCGGACTGGGCCTATAACGATAAAGAGTTCAACAAAGTCTTCTTCACGCTGAAGCAGCGCTTCGCCGAAAACTGGCAGGCCACGCTGAACGCCACCCATACCGAAGCCAAATTCGACAGTAAAGCGATGTACCTTGATGCGTATGTCGATAAGAACACCGGCATGCTGTCAGGCCCATACGTCAATTATGGCCCGGACTTTGCCTACATCGGCGGCACCGGCTGGAACAGCGGCAAACGTAAAGTCGATGCGCTGGATCTCTTTGCCGACGGCGGTTACGAGCTCTTTGGCCGTCAGCATACGGTGATGGTTGGCGGAAGCTATAGCCGTCAGACCAACCGTTACACCAACTCCTGGGCCAACGTCTTCCCGGACGAGTTCGGCAGTTTCTATGACTATAACGGCCACTTCCCGGAAACCAACTGGGGATCCCAGTCGCTGGCGCAGGATGACACCACGGATATGAAATCGCTCTATGCGGCGACCCGTATCTCGCTGGCCGACCCACTGCACCTGATCCTCGGCGCCCGTTATACCAACTGGAAGGTCGATACCCTGACCTACGGTATGGAGAAGAACCACACCACGCCATACGCCGGCCTGGTGTACGACATCGACGATAACTGGTCCGCTTACGCCAGCTATACCTCTATCTTCCAGCCGCAGAACGTGCGCGACAGCTCCGGCAGATACCTTGCGCCTATCACCGGTAATAACTACGAGGTGGGCCTGAAATCCGACTGGATGAACAGCCGCCTGACCACCACCCTCGCCATCTTCCGTATTGAGCAGGACAATCTGGGCCAGACCACCGGCGTGCCTATCCAGGGCTCGACCGACACCGCCTACAAAGCGACAGACGGTACCGTCAGCAAAGGCGTGGAATTCGAAATCAACGGCGCGCTGACCGACAACTGGCAGATGACCTTCGGCGCTACCCGCTATGTGGCGGAAGATAACGAAGGCAATGCGGTTAACCCGAACCTGCCGCGCACCACGGCGAAACTCTTCACCAGCTATCGCCTGCCGGTACTGCCTGCACTGACCGTTGGCGGCGGCGTAAACTGGCAGAACAGCGTCTATAGCGACGTCGCCACTCCGTATGGCACATGGCGTGCGAAACAGGGTAGCTATGCGCTGGTCGATCTCTTCACCCGCTACGAGTTCACGCCGAACTTCTCCGTGCAGGGCAACCTGAACAACCTGTTCGATAAGACCTATGACACCAACGTGCAGGGCTCGCTGGTTTATGGCGAACCGCGCAACGTGAGCGTGACCGCCAGCTACAAGTTCTAAGTTATCATCATCGACAAAGGGAGCCAGCTGGCTCCCTTTTTTTATGGCTTATTACGGGTGTAAAAAAGGCAGCCATTCGGCTGCCTTAGTCTCCCCAGGTCACAGCTTAGCTATTGCGGATGTACTCATCCATTTCGGTTTTCAGGTTATCGGATTTAGTCCCGAAGATTGCCTGTACACCGGAACCCGCAACAACTACGCCCGCTGCGCCCAGTTTTTTCAGACCCGGCTGGTCTACTTTCGCCACATCGGCAACGCTCACACGCAGACGAGTGATACATGCGTCAAGGTTAGTGATGTTCTCTTTACCGCCGAATGCAGCAACCAGAGCCGGAGCCATCTCGCTGGTAACGCCCGCTTTGCTGTCTTCGGTAGAATCTTCACGACCCGGTGTTTTCAGGTCCAGCGCTTTGATCAGCACACGGAAGACGGTGTAGTACACCAGCGCGTAGCAGATACCCACAATCGGGAACAGCCACAGCTTGCTGCTGTTACCGGACAGAACGATAAAGTCGATCAGACCGTGCGAGAAGGAGGTACCGTCACGCATACCCAGCAGGATACAGATTGGGAATGCCAGACCTGCCAGAACCGCGTGGATGATGTACAGGATCGGCGCCACGAACATGAAGGAGAACTCGATCGGCTCGGTGATACCGGTCAGGAACGAGGTCAGCGCAGCGGAGATCATGATACCGCCCACTTTGGCACGGTTCTCTGGTTTAGCAGAGTGCCAGATAGCAATCGCAGCAGCCGGCAGACCGTACATTTTGAACAGGAAGCCGCCGGACAGTTTACCTGCGGTCGGGTCACCTGCCATGTAGCGCGGGATATCACCGTGGAATACCTGGCCTGCTGCGTTGGTGTATTCACCAATCTGCATCTGGAATGGAACGTTCCAGATGTGGTGCAGACCGAACGGCACCAGGCAGCGCTCGATGAAGCCATAGATACCGAACGCCACGACCGGGTTCTGGTATGCAGCCCACTGAGAGAAGGTCTGGATAGCGGAACCAATCGGCGGCCAGATGAAGGAGAGGATCACACCGGTAAAGATCGCTGCCAGACCAGAGATGATCGGCACGAAACGCTTACCAGCAAAGAAGCCCAGATACTCAGGCAGCTTGATACGATAGAAGCGGTTAAACATATACGCCGCAATCGCACCAGAGATAATACCGCCCAGCACACCGGTATCCGCCAGGTGTTTAGCGGCAATTTCTTCTGCAGGTAAATGCAGTACCAGAGGCGCAACCACGGCCATGGTTTTCACCATGATGCCATAGGCCACTACGGCGGCCAGCGCAGATACACCGTCGTTATTGGTGAAGCCAAGCGCAACACCGATAGCGAAGATCAGCGGCATGTTTGCAAAAACAGACCCGCCCGCTTCTGCCATCACATGAGAGACAACGGCTGGTAGCCAGCTGAAGTTAGCAGAACCGACGCCCAGCAGGATACCTGCGATAGGCAGTACGGATACCGGCAGCATCAGCGATTTACCGACCTTCTGCAGGTTAGCAAATGCATTCTTAAACATAATTGAGAGTGCTCCTGAGTATTTGTGCTTTTTTTACGTTTTCACGCATTGGCCCGGGGGGAGAACCGCGCCGTGGACAGGACATCTAAGCGCCCTTTATTTATTACACAGAGTAAAATAAATCTCCGCGCCTTTGTTTGACGGCTATCACGTTTCGGCTTAAGCCATTCCAAAAACTTGCAGTAATTTACAAAATCAATTTCAGAATGTTACAGAAAACGTTGTTACCGCCCCTTACAGGGCGGAGAACTTTACTCGCTTTAGCTATTAATTACGAGCCTTAAAAAAACTGTCAGATCAGGCGGATTGCAGGCGGGAGGGGTCAATATGGAACAGGCTGGCAAAGTTATCCGTGGTAATGCGTGCCAGTTCTTCAACCTCGACGCCTTTTAAAACGGCCATGTATTCGGCCACATCACGGGTCATGGCCGGCTGATTCTCTTTACCGCGATGTGGAACCGGCGCCAGATACGGAGAATCGGTCTCCACCAGCAGGCGATCCAGCGGAATGTAACGCGCCGCATCCCGCAGCTGTTCAGCATTACGGAAGGTGACGATCCCGGAAAACGAGATATAAAACCCCATATCCAGCAGTTTACCTGCCGTTTCTCTGTCTTCAGTGAAACAGTGTAGTACGCCTCCGCAATCCGTCACCTTTTCTTCCTGCAGGATCGCCAGGGTGTCAGCGCGGGCATCACGCGTATGGACGATCACTGGCTTGTTCAGCTCGCGTCCGATGCGGATATGGTCACGGAAGGAGCTCTGCTGGCGGGCTTTGGTTTCGGGGGTATAAAAATAGTCCAGCCCGGTTTCGCCCATGGCTACCACCCCCTCTTCTGCCGCCAGACGGCGCAGATCTTCTACATCGTAAGCTTCATCCTGGTTCAGGGGATGTACGCCGCAGGAGAAGACCACGTTATCGCGCTCGCCCACCAGCTCGCGCATGCTGCGGTAACCCGGCAGCGTGGTGGCGACCGCCAGGCAGAATTTTACGTCGCGGGCGGCGGCTTTGGTCAGCACGTCATCCACGTCTTTATGCAGAGATTGATAATCCAGGCCATCGAGATGGCAGTGTGAGTCGACTAAAAACATAATGTCTCTCTCAGAGATGGGTGTCGGGCAACATTGCGCCCGGTTGCAGGTAATGCTCGATATTGAGTAAAAGATCGGTCAGTACAAGCTCGCGATTAAGCCCGGTAACGCTCACCAGCTGTTCGCGACAGAGGAACACGTCGTGGATCATGGCGCGTAACATGGCCCCCGAGTGGCGCTGCGCCAGCAGATTGACCAGCTGCCAGGCATCAAGGTTGCTCACCAGAGTCGCCCCCTGCTGTATTTTCAGCACATCCAGCAGCAGCGACGCCAGCCAGTGCAGGCGGTTGATAACCTGCTCATGATTAAGCATAGTCAGCAGGCTTAACCAGTCGCGGCTTTCTGTGGCGTTGCCGACGGCCTGGCAGAGCTGTTCCCGCTGTGACCACACATCAGGCTGTAATAGCGCCAGCGCCGCGGCTGGTGCGCCACCGCACAAGCGCAACGCGGTCAGCGCCGCATCTTGTGACGCTGTCACCTCGCGCTGTAGCCAGTTCATCGCCCAGCTCTCCTGGGGCGCATCAAGGTGGTATAACCGACAGCGGCTGCGCAGGGTGGCCAGCAGCCGCCCTGGTTCGCGACAGGAGAGCAGGAACCAGGTATTTTCCGGCGGCTCTTCCAGCGTTTTTAACAGCGCATTGGCGGCGGCCTCGGTAAGCTGCGCGGCATCTTTCACCCACACCACTTTAGCGCCGCCCAGACGCGCGTGCTCGTAGAGTTTCTCGCTCACGGCGCGAACCGCGTCGATGCCCAGCGTCGATTTGCCTTTTTCCGGCTCGAGGCTGTAGTAATCCGGGTGGGTTTCCGCCTGCATCAGCTGGCAGCTGCGGCACTGTCCACAGCTTTTCATGCCCTGCGGCTGCTGGCACATCAGCAGCCGGCTGATGGCGTAAATCAGCGCATCGTCGCCCATACCGGGTTGCGCCTGGATGAGTAACGCATGATGCCCCCGCCCTGCCAGATAGCTGCTGACCAGCTGTTCAAAGTGTGGGCGCAGCCATGGATACCATTTCATGTCCGTTGTTCTCTCAGCCAGCCCGTTACCGTTTCGCGGATGGCGTGCTTCACCTCTTCAAGGGTCTGCGTGGCATCGATGGTGCGGACAGAGGCATCCTGGGCGGCCAGCTCAAGGTAGCGCGCGCGGGTGCGGTTAAAGAAATCCAGCGACTCCTGCTCGATGCGATCGAGTTCGCCACGAGCGCGGGCGCGCTTCAGGCCTACTTCTGGCGTCACATCCAGATAGAGGGTCAGGTCCGGGCGGAAATCCCCCAGCACGGCATCGCGCAGGGTAGCGAGCATCTGTTGGTCGATTCCGCGGCCGCCGCCCTGGTAGGCCTGGGTCGAGAGATCGTGCCTGTCGCCAATAACCCAGCAGCCGCGGGCCAGCGCCGGTTTAATCACCGTATCCACCAGCTGCACGCGCGCGGCGTAGAACATCAGCACTTCGGCCTTGTCGGTAATCACCTCATCGCCGACCGATTTGATGTCCAGCACCAGGCTTCTGAGCTTTTCAGCCAGCTGGGTGCCGCCCGGTTCACGGGTGAAGACAATCTCTTCAATGCCGCATGCGTTAAGGGTTTCTACTACCGTGTCGCGTGCGGTTGTCTTTCCGGCGCCTTCCAGCCCCTCGATGACGATGTAATTACTGCGCATTTTTTTCCTTAAGTGCCTTAAGATAATCCTGAACCGAACGGTTATGTGCGGCAAGATTTGTATTAAAGGTGTGGCCGCCTTTACCGTCGGCAACGAAATAGAGGTAAGGCGTTTTCGCCGGGTGTGCGGCGGCATTCAGCGACGCCTGGCCTGGCGTGGCGATAGGTCCCGGCGGTAAGCCGCTAATGACGTAGGTATTATAATCGGTTGGGGTTTCCAGGTCTTTACGCGATATTTTACCGGTGTAATTTGCCCCCATGCCGTAGATAACAGTGGGATCGGTCTGCAAACGCATACCAATGCGCAGGCGGTTGATAAATACCGAGGCAACGCGATCGCGCTCGCTGGCTACCGCCGTCTCTTTTTCGATGATCGAGGCCATGGTAACGAACTGGTTTTTATCTTTATAAGGCAGCCCCTCCGCGCGCCCTTCCCAGGCTTTGTCTACGGCGGTCACCATCTTTTTGTGGGCGCGCTGCAGCAGGGCGATATCGGTTGTACCTGCGGTATACATCCAGGTGTCCGGCCAGAACCAGCCCTCCACCCACTGCGGGTTGTCGAATTTTAGCGCCTCTGCCACCGTGGCATAACTGTCGTCTTTCAGGGTGTGCTTGATCCAGGGAGCGTCGCGGAGCTGCTTCAGGTAGTCGCTCAGACGCATGCCCTCCACTAAACGCAGGGGGAACTGCGCCTCTTTACCGCTCTCAAGCAGGCGGAGCATCTCACGCACCGTCATTCCCGGCGTCAGGCGATAAGTACCGGCTTTGAAGTTGGCAAGATCCGGCTCTACCCGCAGTAGCCACTGGAAGACGCGCGGACGATTGATCACCTTTTCAGCGTAGAGCTGCTCGCCCAGCGCCAGGCGTCCGGTGCCCGCTTTCAGGCTGAAGATAGTCTCTTCTTTGATAAGAATGGTACTGTTCGCCAGCTGGCGAACCTTCCACATCCCCACCCCGGCGGCAATGCCCAGCACAACGATGATGAGGAGAATAAAACGCAACATTTTCTTCATGATTATCTGTTTTGCTCACAGAGTGGGGCTAAAAATTGGTATAGATCGCGCGATGCCCAGCAGAGCTCGCCATATTGCCGAACCGGCACCACCGGCATCAGCGCGTTACAGACGATAACTTCGTCGGCGTCATGCAGCGCGGTTTCAGGGGCATCTACGTCGACAACACGAAAGTCAGAGTTTGCCAGCTGCGCAAGGCAAAACTGGCGCATCAGGCCGTTCACACCCGCCTTGTCAAGACGAGGGGTAAAGACCTCTCCCCCACGTCGCCAGAACAAATTAGCCGCACAGCATTCCGTAATCAGCCCTTCACTGTCAAGAACCAGCGCCTCATCGCCGCCCGTCTGGTCAAGATGCGTGCGGATCAACACCTGCTCAAGGCGATTCAGGTGCTTGATGCCGGCAAGCATCGGGTTTCTGCCCAGCCGTACCGGGCTTAAGGTCAGGCTAATGCCCTCTTCACGCCAGCGATCGTAATGTCTGGGGTAAGCCGACAGGCTGAGAATGCGGGTAGGCTGCATACAGCCTGAAGCGCTATATCCCCGGCCGCCGCTGCCGCGGGTAATGATTGTCTTCAGCACGCCGCGGGCAACCCCTTTCGCCTGGGCTGCCATTTCAGCCTTCAGTTCAGACCACTGTGTAAAAGGGATGAAGAGCTTCGCACAGGCCTCCTGAAGACGCTGCAAGTGCGCCGCCAGCATACAGACTTCGCCTGCGATAATGCGCGCCGTGGTAAAACATCCATCGCCAAACTGAATTGCCCTGTCGTTCGCGGGCAGACTCTCCTGCGCTATGCCATTGATTAAGAACATGGTGGCTCCTTATGCGTGGAGGTTAAGTCTGGCAGGACGAGGTGACAGAGACAAGCGGAGAAAGATGAATAAAAAAGGTCCGACAAGCGGACCTTTTTAACAGCACTGGCGGAGGATTAGCCTCAGACCTTTTTAAAGATCAGAGAGCCGTTCGTGCCGCCGAAGCCGAAGGAGTTACACAGGGTGTATTCCATGCCGCTGACCTGACGCGCTTCGTGCGGTACGAAGTCCAGATCGCAACCTTCATCCGGGTTATCCAGGTTGATGGTTGGCGGAACGGCCTGATCGCGCAGCGCCAGGATAGAGTAGATGGACTCTACTGCACCCGCAGCACCCAGCAGGTGACCGGTCATGGATTTGGTAGAGCTCACCATAATGCGGCTGGCAGCATCGCCAAACACAGACTTCACGGCCTGGGCTTCAGCGATATCACCCGCAGGGGTAGAGGTACCGTGCGCATTGACGTAGCCGATCTGGCCCGGTTCAATACCCGCGTCACGAATCGCATTAACCATCGCCAGCGCAGCGCCTGCGCCGTTCTCCGGCGGAGAGGTCATGTGATAGGCATCGCTGCTCATACCAAAGCCGACGACTTCAGCATAAATTTTCGCACCGCGTTTTTTGGCGTGTTCGTACTCTTCGAGCACAACCATACCCGCACCGTCGCCCAGCACGAAACCATCGCGATCTTTATCCCACGGACGGCTTGCCGCCTGAGGATTATCGTTGCGGGTTGAGAGCGCACGCGCCGCGCCGAAACCACCTACACCCAGCGGGGTACTGGCTTTTTCGGCACCACCGGCAACCATCGCGTCAGCATCGCCGTAGGCAATCATACGCGCAGCCTGACCGATGTTATGCACACCAGAGGTACAGGCAGTTGCGATTGAGATGCTCGGACCGCGCAGGCCGAACATGATGGTCAGGTGACCTGCCACCATGTTAACAATCGTTGACGGAACGAAGAACGGGCTGATCTTGCGTGGGCCACCATTCACCAGTGAGGTGTGGTTTTCCTCGATAAGGCCAAGACCGCCAATCCCGGAGCCAATAGCGGCGCCAATGCGGGATGCGTTCTCTTCCGTTACTTCAAGGCCAGAATCCTGCATGGCCTGAACGCCAGCGACAATTCCATATTGAATGAAGGCGTCCATCTTGCGCTGTTCTTTGCGCGAGATGATCTCTTCACAGTTAAAATCCTTTACTAAGCCAGCAAATTTTGTTGCATAGGCGCTAGTATCGAAATGGTCGATTAGGCTGATGCCGCTCTGACCGGCAAGGAGAGCTTTCCAGGTAGACTCTACGGTATTGCCGACAGGAGACAACATGCCAAGTCCGGTCACAACTACACGACGCTTAGACACGTTTGTCCTCCAGGGAGGGATAAAAAAAAGAGATTCGTGGGATGAAAAAAGAAAAAACTCAGGCGGTCGAATGACCGCCTGGAGATGTTCAC
>DKMV01000009.1 GCA_002469605.1 Leclercia sp. UBA7405 | reverse complement strand
GCTCCACCCCGCGTCCGTGGAAGCGCACTATACTCCGCTGACTCCCTGTTGCAACCTTTTTTAGAGAAAATTACCCTAATAGTATGGTTTTTGAACAATTTTGGCTTTTCAGCTTATTTACTGCGCAAAGTTTGCGACAGGGCATGTAATCGCATTTCAATCACTCCGGCGGTTTGTTATCTTCATTTTGCAGAAACGGGCAACTAAAAGACGAGATAAGATGAAAGGACGTTGGGCGAAATATCTGATGACGGGCGCGCTGGTAGCCATGCTTGCGGCCTGTTCCTCCAAACCGACCGATCGCGGTCAGCAGTATAAAGACGGGAAATTCAACCAGCCTTTCTCCTTAGTAAACCAGCCCGATGCCGTGGGCGCGCCAATCAATGGCGGTGATTTTGCTGAGCAGGTAAGCCAGATCCGTACCGCCTCGCCGCGCCTTTACGGTTCTCAGAACGCCGTTTATAACGCCGTGCAGGACTGGCTGCGTGCAGGCGGTGATACCCGCACCCTGCGCCAGTACGGTATTGATGCCTGGCAAATGGAAGGGGCTGATAACTACGGCAACGTCCAGTTCACCGGCTACTACACCCCGGTGGTGCAGGCGCGCCACACCCGTCAGGGCGAGTTCCAGTATCCTATCTACCGCATGCCGCCAAAACGCGGTCGCCTGCCGTCACGTGCCGAAATCTATGCCGGTGGCCTGAGCGACAACTATATTCTCGCCTACAGCAACACATTGATGGATAACTTCATCATGGACGTGCAGGGCAGCGGCTATATCGACTTTGGCGACGGCAGCCCGCTGAACTTCTTTAGCTACGCCGGTAAGAACGGCCACGCCTACCGCAGCATCGGCAAAGTGCTGATCGATCGTGGCGAAGTGAAGCGCGAAGATATGTCGATGCAGGCCATCCGCGAGTGGGGCGAGAAGCACAGCGAATATGAAGTGCGCGAACTGCTGGAGCAGAACCCTTCATTCGTCTTCTTTAAGCCGCAAAACTTTGCGCCGGTGAAAGGGTCGAGCGCCGTGCCGCTTATTGGTCGGGCATCCGTTGCCGCCGACCGCTCAATCATTCCGCCGGGCACCACGCTGCTGGCTGAAGTGCCGACGCTGGACAACAACGGGAAATTTTCCGGTCAGTATGAGCTGCGCCTGATGGTTGCGCTGGACGTGGGCGGTGCGATTAAAGGCCAGCATTTTGATATCTATCAGGGTATTGGCCCGGATGCAGGACACCGTGCGGGCTGGTATAACCACTATGGCCGCGTCTGGGTGCTGAAGACCGCCCCTGGCGCAGGCAGCGTCTTCAGCGGCTAAATGTGATAATCTGACGCTATGCTTTCCGTTCTCTCACTGAGAGAGCCGGGGTGAGGGATTACTCTCACCCCTTTTTACATCTGAGGTCTTATGTCTGTGGTAATCAGCGACGCCTGGCGTCAGCGTTTTGGCGGCACCGCGCGTCTTTACGGTGAAAATGCCCTGCAACTCTTTGCCGGGGCGCATGTTTGTGTGGTCGGGATCGGCGGCGTGGGCTCGTGGGCCGCAGAAGCGCTGGCGCGTACCGGCATCGGGGCCATCACCCTTATTGATATGGACGACGTGTGCGTCACCAACACCAACCGTCAGATCCATGCCCTGCGCGACAGCGTAGGCCTGGCGAAGTCGGAGGTGATGGCTGAACGTATTCGCCAGATCAATCCGGAGTGCCGGGTGACGGTGATAGATGATTTCGTTACCGCCGATAACGTGGCGCAGTATATGAGCGCGGGCTACAGCTATGTAATTGATGCTATCGACAGCGTGCGCCCGAAAGCGGCGCTGATCGCTTACTGCCGACGCTATAAAGTGCCGCTGGTGACTACCGGCGGTGCGGGCGGGCAGATCGACCCCACCCAAATTCAGGTGAGCGATCTGGCTAAAACTATTCAGGATCCGCTGGCGGCCAAGCTGCGCGAGCGTCTGAAAAGCGACTTCGGGGTAGTGAAGAACAGCAAAGGTAAGCTGGGCGTAGACTGTGTTTTCTCTACGGAAGCCCTGGTTTATCCGCAGTCCGACGGCAGCGTGTGCGCCATGAAAAGCACGGCGGAAGGGCCAAAAAGGATGGATTGCGCCTCCGGTTTTGGCGCGGCCACCATGGTGACCGCCTCCTTTGGCTTTGTGGCGGTCTCTCACGCCCTGAAGAAGATGATGGCGAAGGCGAGCCGTCAGGCCTGACGCGCCGCCTCCAGCACCGCCTCACTGAGCGCGGTCAGTCCCTGACTGCGCGAGGCGCTGAGCTGGGCGCGTAACCCCAGCTCATCAAAGAGCGCGAGTGGGCTATGAGCCAGCAGCTGCGCCGCGCTTTTACCTTCAATGGCCGTCAGCAGCACGGCCAGCAGGCCGCGAACAATTCGCCCTTCGCTGTCGCCAAAAAAGTGCAGCTTATCGCCCGCCTGAGTAAAACCTAGCCAGACGCGGTTTTCGCAGCCTGGGATCTCTTGCGCCTGCGCTTTCAGCTCATCGGAGAGCGCCGGTAGCTGTTTGCCGAGCAGGATCAGCTGGCGATATTTATCTTCCCACTGGTTCAGCGGGGCAAAGGTCTGTTTTAACGTCTCTTCCGTGATGACGGTGCCGAACGGATGTCCGGCGAGCGTTGGGCTTGTCATTCATCCCCCAGTAAGGCGAGCGCGCGATCGATCGCAGTGACCAGCGCCTCGACGTCGTTTTGTGTGTTGTAAGGTGCAAAAGAGGCGCGCAGCGTACCGCTCACCCCAATGGCCGCCAGCAGCGGCTGGGCGCAATGCTGTCCGGCGCGCAGGGCAATGCCCGATCCCGCCAGCAGGGTGACCATATCGCTGTGGTGTATGCCTGCAAAATCAAAAGCCAGCAGGCTGGAGTCCTGAACCCGGAACGAGCGGAAACCGGGGCGCGTTTTTAATGCTTCTTCTGCAAGGGTCGCCAGCCCGCGGCTCCAGCTCTCTGCCTGCGCGAGATCGGTATCGGCAAGCCACTCCAGCGCGGCGCTCAGGCCAATCACCCCCGCCACGTTTGGCGTGCCCGCTTCCAGACGGTAGGGCACCGGCTGGGTTTTAAACCCCTCGAAGCTCACCTCGGTAATCATTTTGCCGCCGCCGAGCCAGGGAGACATCTCCTGGAGCAGTTCGGCTTTGCCGTACAGGGCGCCGATGCCGGTGGGGCCGTAAAGTTTGTGGCCTGAAAAGGCGTAGAAGTCGATATCCAACTCCCGGACATCGGCCGGGAAGTGCACCACGCCCTGAGCGCCATCCACCACTACCACCATATTGTTGGCATGGGCGGTGGCGATGGCCCGGGCGAGATCCGGGCAGCCGCCCGTCACGTTGGACATCTGGCCAAGAGCGAGGATCCGGCTGCGTGGGGTAATGAACTCCTCCAGACGTGCAACGTCCGGTAGCCAGTCTGGCCCCAGCGGCAGTTTAACCACGCGGGCGCCAGTCTGCTCTGCCACCATCAGCCAGGGCACCAGATTGGCGTGATGCTCGGCTTCGCTGATGACGATCTCATCGCCCGGTTGCAGGCGGGGACGGGCATAGCTCTGCGCCACCATGTTAATGGCCTCGGTGGTGCCGCGCGTCCAGACGATATTCTTGCCGCTTTCGGCATTAAGCAGTTTAGCCACCTGATCCCGGGCCGCCTCATAGCGGGCGGTCAGCTGCTGGGCCTCGGCGTACTGGCTACGATGCACATTGCCTGCGCTCAGGCTATAAAACTGATTGGTGGCCTCAATTACCGCCTGCGGTTTGAGTGCCGTTGCGGCGCTGTCCAGGTAGACGCCGGCATCGGCCAGCGCCGGAAACTGGGCGCGAAAATGGGCTGGACTGAAAGCGTTCATGGGACTCCTCATTGTCATGAGTCGATCGTCGCGCAAATTGGACGGCAGGGCAAGAAGGTTGATCTCTATCAGAATTGTCTGTTTATCCTGGCATAACAAACGAAGCACGTTATGCTGAAGAGTGTTAGGTGAATGTTTGAGCCTGTCATAAAACGAGCTAAGAATAGCATTAATTGCTAAAGGAGAAGAATTATGAAAAAGACTGCTGCAATCATGTCTGCCTGTATGTTTACTTTTGCCCTGAGCGCCTGTTCTGGTAACAACTACGTAATGCACACTAACGATGGTCGTTCAATCGTTTCTGAAGGCAAGCCGCAGACCGACAATGATACCGGGATGATCTCGTATAAAGATGCTAACGGTAACAAGCAGCAGATTAACCGCTCTGACGTTAAAGAGATGGTTGAACTGAATAAGTAAGAATACTGCAGATAAAAAAAAGCACCGCAATAAGGCGGTGCTACATTAATCACTATGGACAGACAGGGTAAATGTACAGGAAGTGAAAAGGTGGTAGTTTTCCTACCGTGGTCTGAATCGCAGACCAATTGCAAACACAACAACACAACATCACAACCGTAAGCCAAAAGCCCCTTCAGAACATGCATTCCAAAACAGCTTTTCGTTCCGGCTCAGGAAGTGCCGCCACTATAGGTATTTGCTGGTAGTTCCTCAACGGACAAATTATAATGGCTCAGATAAAAAAAACTAATAGGTTAACTGTTGTTTCCTGTTTGTTAAAAACCGTTAACATCTAAGCCAGAACGCCATGTCCAAGCGATTACCACCACTTAATGCATTACGTGTATTTGATGCCGCAGCCCGCCATCTGAGCTTCACCCGTGCGGCCGATGAGCTATTTGTGACGCAGGCCGCAGTAAGTCATCAAATCAAGTCTCTGGAGGACTTTCTGGGGCTTAAGTTGTTCCGTCGGCGCAACCGTTCTCTTCTTTTAACCGAGGAGGGGCAAAGCTATTTTCAGGATATCAAAGAGATTTTTTCCCAGCTTACCGAGGCGACGCGCAAGCTGCAGGCGCGCAGCGCCAAAGGAGCGCTGACGGTCAGTTTATTGCCCAGTTTTGCCATTCAGTGGCTGGTGCCGAGGCTCACAAGCTTTAACTCAGCTTATCCGGGAATTGACGTTCGAATCCAGGCGGTGGACCGTCAGGAAGATAAGCTGGCGGATGATGTGGACGTGGCGATTTTCTACGGCCGTGGCAACTGGCCGGGCTTGCGCGTTGAAAAATTATACGCAGAATATCTGCTGCCGGTCTGCTCGCCGTTATTATTAACCGGTGAAAAGCCCTTAACCTCGCCGGCTAATCTGGCGCAACATACGCTTTTACACGATGCGTCCCGCCGCGACTGGCAAACTTATACCCGCCAGCTGGGTCTGAACCATATTAACGTGCAGCAGGGACCCATCTTTAGCCATAGCGCGATGGTGTTACAGGCTGCCATTCACGGGCAGGGCGTAGCGTTGGCGAACAACGTGATGGCCCAGTCCGAAATTGAGGCCGGCCGTCTGGTCTGCCCTTTTAATGATGTTCTGGTCAGCAAGAATGCGTTTTATCTGGTTTGTCATGACAGCCAGGCAGAACTGGGTAAAATAGCCGCCTTCCGGCAGTGGATCCTGGCGAAAGCGGCCAGTGAGCAAGAAAAATTCCGCTTTCGCTATGAGCAATAGATAACTTCGCGTGCCTGCACGCATGATTTAGGGACAGGAACATGACCAGCCGTTTCATGCTGATTTTTGCTGCGGTAAGTGGCTTTATTTTTGTTGCGCTGGGCGCCTTTGGGGCGCATGTATTAAGTAAATCTCTGGGTGTGGTTGAGATGGGCTGGCTCCAGACGGGTCTGGAGTATCAGGCATTTCACACTCTGGCGATCTTCGGTCTGGCCGTTGCGATGCAGCGTCGTATCAGCATCTGGTTTTACTGGAGCAGCGTCTTCCTCGCACTGGGGACCGTGCTGTTTAGCGGCAGCCTCTACTGCCTGGCGCTCTCGCATCTGCGCCTGTGGGCGTTTGTTACCCCCGTCGGCGGCGTCTGCTTCCTGGTGGGGTGGGTGTTAATGTTAATTGGTTCTATCCGTCTGAAACGCAAGGGCGTTGTTCATGAATAAAGTTGTCTTATATTGTCGCCCGGGCTTTGAAAAAGAGTGCGCAGCGGAAATCACCGATAAAGCCGCCAGACGTGACGTGTTTGGCTTTGCCCGTGTGAAAGAAAATTCGGGCTATGTAATCTTTGAGTGTTATCAGCCTGACGACGCCGAAAAGCTGGTGCGCGAACTACCGTTCAGCTCCCTGATTTTTGCCCGCCAGATGTTTGTGGCCGGCGAGCTGCTCAAGGATCTTCCACCTGAAGATCGTATCACCCCTATCGTCGGTATGTTGCAGGGGGTAGTTGAGAAGGGCGGCGAACTGCGCGTTGAGGTTGCCGACACCAACGAAAGCAAAGAGCTGATGAAGTTCTGCCGTAAGTTTACCGTGCCGCTGCGCGCGGCGCTGCGCGATGCGGGCGTGCTCACCAACTACGAGACGCCAAAGCGTCCGGTGGTGCACATCTTCTTTATCGCGCCGGGCTGCTGTTATGCCGGTTACTCCCTTACCACCAACAATTCGCCGTTCTTTATGGGCATTCCGCGCCTTAAGTTCCCGGCCGATGCGCCGAGCCGCTCGACGCTGAAGCTGGAAGAGGCCTTCCACGTCTTTATTCCGGCCGATGAGTGGGATGAGCGTCTGGCAAACGGTATGTACGCGGTGGATCTCGGGGCCTGTCCGGGTGGCTGGACCTATCAGCTGGTGAAACGCAACATGTGGGTGGCCTCGGTGGATAACGGCCCGATGGCGCAAAGCCTGATGGATACCGGGCAGGTGACCTGGCTGCGTGAAGATGGCTTCCGCTATCGTCCAACCCGCAATAACATCTCCTGGATGGTATGCGATATGGTAGAAAAACCGGCAAAAGTGGCGGCGCTGATGGCCTCCTGGCTGGTGAACGGCTGGTGCCGTGAGACTATATTTAACCTCAAGCTGCCGATG
>DKMV01000010.1 GCA_002469605.1 Leclercia sp. UBA7405 | reverse complement strand
GCCAGGGTCGGGTATTTGGCAATATCAAAACTCATCAAAGGCTCATCGAGATAGTGTGTTTATTTATCACGCTGGATTATGTAGTCCGCTAGCGCTTCCAGTGCCGAGGTGTCCAGTGACTGTGCGGCCAGCAGGCTTAACGACTGGCGCGCATCATCAATCAGGTCCCGGGCTTTACGTTGGGCTTGCTCAAGGCCCAGCAGGGCGGGATAGGTGCTTTTACCAAGCTGCTGATCGGCACCCTGGCGTTTACCCAATGTTGCAGTATCGCCCACCACATCCAGAATGTCATCCTGAACCTGGAATGCCAGGCCGATACTTTCCGCGTAGCGATCCAGAATCGGCAGGGCGTTCCGCCCCCTTTCGCCAGCGCTCAGCGCCCCCAGACGAACGGCAGCGCGGATAAGCGCCCCAGTCTTGTGGCGGTGAATTCGCTCCAGCTGCTCAAGCGTAACCTGACGCCCTTCTGCATCGAGATCCAGCGCCTGCCCGCCGCACATGCCGGCGATCCCGCTGGCCATCGCCAGCTCGGAGATCATCGCCAGACGATCCCGGTCGGCCACTTGCGCCATTGGCGCATCGCTCAGGATAGTAAACGCCAGCGTTTGCAGGGCATCCCCCGCCAGAATGGCATTCGCTTCGCCAAACTTGATATGGCAGGTCGGCTGGCCGCGACGCAGATCGTCGTCATCCATCGCCGGCAGATCGTCATGAATCAGTGAATAGGCGTGAATACACTCCACGGCGGCGGCCGGCGCATCCAGCGTATCGGTGCTGATGCCAAACATCTCGCCAGTAGCATAGACCAGAAACGGGCGCAGACGTTTTCCACCTAACAGTGCGCCATAATGCATGGCGCCCACCAGTGGAGTGTTCTGAAAAGGCTGGGGCTCTATGAAACGGCGCAGGGCGTCGTTGGCACGCCCAACGCATGACTGAAGCTGGTTGGCAAAATCCATTTACTCTGCGTCCGGTGTAAAAGGGGTTGGCGCGGCATCGTCGCTGTCGGAGAGCAGGATCTGCACGCGCTGCTCGGCCTGCTGCAGTTTAACCTGCCCCTGGCGCGCCAGCTGCACGCCGCGTTCGAATTCATTCAGCGCCTCTTCCAGCGGCAGATCGCCACTTTCCAGACGGGTAACGATTTGCTCCAGTTCACTCAGCGCAGTTTCGAAACTGGCGGGTGCTTCATTTTTCTTCGGCATAGTGAATTTCTGACTCTCATATTTTCAGCCCGTTAATGGTAACGGAGACGGGCAGATAAGCAAATAACGCGCAATATGCACAGGAGGGGCGCGATGGTGGTATACTTGCGCGCCTGGATGCAGCCTTCGGTATAGGGGCTGCTGTACTCTTTCCATTACAAGCCTTGCAGGCTTGCCTAAGAACCATTGCCGCCATGAAGTTTATCATTAAATTGTTCCCGGAAATCACCATCAAAAGCCAATCCGTGCGTTTGCGCTTTATTAAAATTCTTACCGGAAACATTCGTAACGTTTTAAAGCACTACGACGAGGCGCTTGCCGTTGTTCGTCACTGGGACCACGTTGAAGTTCGCGCCAAGGATGAAACCAAACGTCTGGAGATCCGCGACGCGCTGACCCGTATTCCCGGCATCCACCATATTCTGGAAGTGGAAGATGTGCCTTTCACTTCTTTGCATGACATCTTCGAGAAAGCGCTGGCGCAATACCGCGACGCCATCGAAGGTAAAACATTCTGCGTGCGCGTGAAGCGCCGCGGCAAACATGAATTCAGCTCCATTGAAGCCGAACGTTATGTTGGCGGCGGGCTGAATCAGCACGTGGAGTCGGCGCGCGTTAAGCTTACCGATCCGGACGTCACCGTTAATCTTGAGATCGAAAACGACCGTCTTCTGCTGGTAAAAGGCCGCTACGAAGGTATCGGCGGTTTCCCAATCGGTACGCAGGAAGACGTGCTGTCGCTGATCTCCGGCGGCTTCGACTCCGGCGTTTCCAGCTATATGCTGATGCGTCGCGGCTGCCGCGTGCACTACTGCTTCTTTAACCTCGGCGGCGCCGCCCATGAGATCGGCGTACGTCAGGTGGCGCACTACTTGTGGAACCGCTTCGGCAGCTCCCATCGCGTGCGTTTCGTGGCGGTGAACTTTGAGCCGGTGGTTGGCGAGATCCTCGAAAAAATCGAAGATGGCCAGATGGGCGTGGTGCTGAAGCGCATGATGGTGCGCGCGGCATCGAAAGTGGCAGAACGCTACGGCGTGCAGGCGCTGGTGACCGGCGAAGCGCTGGGCCAGGTCTCCAGCCAGACGCTGACCAACCTGCGCCTGATTGATAACGTCTCGGATACGCTGATCCTGCGCCCGCTCATCTCCCACGACAAAGAGCACATCATCGATCTGGCCCGCGAGATCGGCACCGCCGATTTTGCCCGCACCATGCCGGAATACTGCGGTGTGATCTCCAAAAGCCCGACCATTAAAGCGGTGAAGGGGAAGATCGAAGCGGAAGAAGAGAACTTCGATTTCGCCATTCTGGACAAAGTGGTGGCGGAAGCCTCCAACATCGATATCCGTGAAATTGCCCAGCAGACCGGGCAGGAAGTGGTTGAAGTTGAAACCGTAACCGGTTTTAGCGCCAACGATGCGATTCTGGATATTCGCTCTGTGGATGAGCAGGATGACAAACCGCTGCAGGTTGATGGCGTAGAGGTGGTTTCTCTGCCGTTCTACAAGCTGAGCACTAAGTTTGGCGATCTCGACCAGAGCAAAACCTACCTGCTGTGGTGCGAGCGCGGCGTGATGAGCCGTCTGCAGGCGCTCTATCTGCGCGAGCAGGGCTTCAGCAATGTGAAGGTCTATCGTCCGTAGTTTAGTGCCCAAGCGTGCGGCCTGATACCCTCTCCCACGGGAGAGGGAGAAAAGCGTTGAAACGGCAACCCAGGGTTGCCGTTTTGCTTTTATTCGTAGTGGTTATAAATGCCCGCCGCCATCACCAGCTGAGACGCCACCTCATGGGCTTTCTCACGCCCCACCAGCAGCTGGATAATCTTCAGCGCGAAATCGAACGAGGTGCCCGGCCCCTGGCTGGTCAGCAGGTTAACCCGCGGATCCCAGACCACGCGCTTATCGACCCACTGCTCCTCGGGAATGCGATCTTTCAGGGCCGGAAAGCCGGTCATATTGCCGATCGGGAAGAGGTTATGGGGCACCAGCACGGTGCCGGCAGCGGCGCAGATAGCCGCCACCATACGCCCGGATAGGTGGAACTGGCGCACGGTCTCTACCAAAAGCGGGCTGTCGCGAAAGTGCTCCGCCCCTTTCAGGCCGCCGGGCAACACGATAACGTCATAATCGCCGTCTGCCACCTCCACCAGAGGCGCATCGGCCAGAATCTTTACCCCGCGCGAGCAGGTGATGGCAAGGCTGCCATCGCTGGCTACGCTGGCGGTGGTTACGCTAATGCCGCCGCGTACCAGCAAATCAATAGTGGTGACCGCTTCGGTCTCTTCGCTACCAGGGGCGAGGCATACCAGTGCCGACGCGCTCATACTCACTCTCCTTGCGTTTAACCATGTCATACAGGCGGGCGTTTTCCGGCACGCTAATGCCGTGAGCGCGGGCCCGTTTTAGTAGATATCCGGTAATGTAGTCGATCTCGGTGTGGCGTAAACTGCGCACGTCCTGCAGCATCGACGAGATATTTTCGGCCGTACTATCAATAACCTGCTCAACATAATAGCGTAAATCGTCCGCCGAGGTGTGTATGCCCTCACGCTCAATCACCGAGGCCAATTCGGCGCATAAGGTGGCAACGAGCTGGGGATGCTTTTTCAACTCGCCGTTGGGGCAGTTCCACAGGGCCGTCAGTGGGTTAATAACGCAGTTAACGGCCAGCTTGCGCCACTGCTGCGCGCGGATATTGTCATGCCAGGCCACATCGGGGAGCGCCTCCTGCAGCGTGTCTGCCAGGTAGCTGTAATCGCCGTCCTGTGCCCGCGCCGGGCCAATATGGGTTACGCCGCTGGCAACATGAATGATGATATTGCCATCATGGCGCGCCGCATGGGTGGTGGTGGCCATCAGCAACGGCTGGGAGATACTCTTCAACTCATCAATGGTACCCATGCCGTTATGCAGGAGTATCACCGGGGAAGAGGAGGGGAGGGTGGCCGCCAGGGATCGCACGGCATCGGAAACCTGCCAGGCTTTTAGGGTCACTAGCAGCATATCGCTGTGGGCCAGAAAATCGGGATCGTTGGCGGTGAGGGATTCATTAAAAATGGTCCCGTCTTCGTCGATAAGGTTCACATTGCAATAGGGCTGAGGCACGCGCAACCATCCCTGGACCTCATGTCCATGCTTGCACAGCGCGGTAAGCCAGAGTTGACCAAGGGCTCCGCATCCGAGCACGGTAATTTTCATTATTCCTCCTCACCTGCAACTGCGCCAGGTGTTACGGCCTAAGTATAGCGCCGTCAGCTAAGCTTCTGTTGAGTTATGCCTCGTAGCGGGTATTATGCAACGCAACAAAAGTGAAGGGAGAAGAAAAGATGCCATCTTTCGATATTGTTTCTGAAGTGGATATTCAGGAAGCTCGCAACGGCGTGGAGAATGCCAGCCGTGAAGTTGAGTCACGTTTCGATTTTCGCGGCGTTGAGGCGACTTTAGAGCTGAACGAAGCGAATAAGACAATCAAGGTTCTGAGCGAATCTGATTTCCAGGTTAACCAGCTGCTGGATATCCTGCGTGCCAAGCTGTTGAAGCGCGGCATTGAAGGGGCGTCGCTGGATGTGCCTGAAGAGTTTGTCCACAGCGGTAAAACCTGGTATGTGGAAGCCAAACTGAAGCAGGGCATTGAGAGCGCGGTACAGAAGAAAATCGTTAAGCTCATCAAAGACAGCAAGCTGAAAGTGCAGGCGCAGATTCAGGGTGAAGAGATCCGCGTCACCGGTAAATCGCGCGATGATTTACAGGCGGTGATGGCGCTGGTGCGCGGCGGCGATCTGGGACAACCGTTCCAGTTTAAAAATTTCCGCGATTAAGACTAAAAAGCCCGGCAGAGCCGGGCTTTTTTTCAGGCTTTTAACGCCTCTTCAACCTCAAAGCGGTTGGTTACTTTGCTGTCGATTTTGACATAGACGCTGCGCTCTTCCGGCACCACCAGCACCTCGCTTACCCCTTCTTTTGCTTCGAGGCGTTGTTTCAGCGCGTCGGTAATCTCTACCTCCTGCGGCACTTCTACGCGCAGGCTGCTTACGTAGCGCGGCTCTTTCATGGTACTGGCTACCAGCAGCCAGAGCATTGCCAGCAGGGCACCGGCCAGGAAGACGGTTTGCGAATCGAACAGACCATCGATCCAGCCGCCCAGCGAGCCGCCGATGGCCACGCCAAGAAACTGGCTGGTGGAGTAAATGCCCATTGCCGTCCCTTTATAGCCCGCGGGAGACTCTTTGCTGATAAGCGAGGGCAGCAGGGCTTCCATCAGGTTAAAAGCGAGGAAGAAGAGCTGTACGCCGGCAACCAGCTCCCAGAAGTGCGGGCCGGAGCCCCAGAGCACGACCTCGGCAATCACCAGCAGCGACACACAGCCGACAAACACCCGCTTCATGCGGCGCTTAACTTCGGCATAGATAATAAAGGGCACCACCGAGACGAAAGAGATGAGCATCGTCACCAGATAAATCTTCCAGTGTTCCGCCGCCGGGAAGCCCGCCGCCGCCAGCTGGCCGGGCAGGGCGACGAAGGTGGACATCAGCAGAATATGCAGGCACATGATGCCAAAGTTCAGCTTCAGCAGGCGCGGCTCGACAATCACCTTGCTAAAACAGCCCCTTACCATGCCCGATTCGCGGTTGAGTACGTGGTTTTTACTGTCCGGCACCACCCAGATAGTAAGCGCGATACCGGCAAGAGCCAGAGCCGCAATCATCCAGAACAGCGCGTTCAGCCCGAGGCTGTGGGTCACGATAGGGCCCAGCACCATCGCAATAGCAAAGGTCACGCCGAAGCTGACGCCAATAAAAGCCATCGCCTTGGTGCGGTTC
>DKMV01000307.1:26182-34389 GCA_002469605.1 Leclercia sp. UBA7405 | reverse complement strand
GTTATAATCAGGAACAGGCACTATTGCACTATGCTCTACATAACTTGCTTTTATTTTTTTCCATTCAAGATACTCATCCCAATGATCGTATCCTGGAAAGCCATCTGTTGAAGCTTCTCCTGTTTCCCACTCAATTTTTACTGTCATTCCCGGCACCCACTTTGAAGGAACACCAAAATACCCCGCACCACCTCCTCCCTGCCACGGGCCAATAATATCGACCCCGGACTGCCCGTTGACACTATAGTGGTTGATGGCCCAGTGGGTATGGTTGATAGCCTCGATGGTACCGCCACCGCCGCTGACTGAATCGGCGTCAGCAGGCTGGTTACAGCCCGCCAGCAGCAATGCCGCTGCGACCAAAGATAGAAAGGAATACTTCATTCAACGCTCCTTGTGAGGAATTAATCAGGTAGCAGAATTATTTGAAATAATCTGCGCCATAACCCAGGCACTGCGTTTATCATCAAAAAGGATTCGCCGCTCTGTTGCGCTCAGCATAGCCTCATAACAGGCTGTAAATTCAGATTGTCGGTTAGTGAATAGTCCTTCCGGTATTTTTTCATATCCCAGGAATTGTCTCGTATCACTAACACACATTAGTTTTTCAAACTGTCTATCGCTAAATTCGATTTGTACTACCGACTCGTCAGTTTCGGGTATTTCACCATTACCTAATAGAATGGAGGGCTGATAATCACAGTCAAGCCAGGTCCAGAATAAAACTGGTTTCTGAAGTTGCTGTTGCTGTTTATCATCAAGAATATGGCTGAACAAAAAAGGAAAGATACGGGTATCCCAGAAACGGAAAATCCCCTCCCGTCCCTCATGTTGCGCATTAACACAATCTCTGAGCCAGTCAGCGAGGTGCTCAAATGCCCAGGAAGAGCCACATATCAGCAAGGGGGCTGATTCCATTATTTCTGCTGCAAGGTTATGTAGCCACTGAACATGCTCAGCATCTGAAAGATTCACCCGAACCAGTACAGGCGCATCCTCAGGATAAATATCCTCAGGTAGCCCATGATAGAGCGACTGCCACATAATGGGATTACTGAAAGTTGCGAGTGCGGGAAGGACACAAAAATCAACGGCACACTGATCAATGATTACATCAGCATGTTCGATTTCAGCGCGCTGACAAGCAGACTGAATTTTATCCATCCACGGAGAAATGAAATCCATTTTTTACATCTCCCTAGGAACAAAGCCCTGAGCGATTTCTTGTGCTCGCTTCAGACAATCTTTGCAGACCGAAGAGGGTAATTCAGGCAACGGGAAATCCTGACTCGCAGGTCCTTCCATGTTGTGCTGCCCTTTAAGGCTTAACAGGCCAGGGCCATGAACCCTAATCTCTCCCTGAGGTGTCAACTGGATGTAAGCACCACCACATGCAATAGTGATCCCGTTCTTTGCAGTAAGCTGCAGGTGGCCCTGGGTTGACTGAACCGTAACGTCTTTCAGTGACGTAAGGGAGAGTGTGTCTGCGTGTGATTCTACTTCAAGTGGTCCCTTCGCCGAGACCACCCGGATCCCTTCCTGTTGCGAAAGAATTGAGATTGCTTTACTGGCATTAACTGAATAGCGCTGAGCTGTTGCAATATTGACCTCTCCCAGGCTTTGTAAGTAAAGACCTTTTCCGCTATGCATCAGCGTGGTTTCCGGGGTGACTGCAGCGATGCCTTTCGGCGCCGCCATCAGCAAAGCAGCTTCTTTCAGGTTGACTGCACCATTAACAAATTCTCTGAGTGAATCCGCGTCGGGAGAAAAATTGTGATGCTTCTGTGTAATCGTCCCCCATTCGGTTATCTGATTCAGCGCTCCTTTCATCAGGCTGACAGCTGGCTCCATTTCCAGCACCTGCCCCTGCGCCTTTGGCTGCCCGTCTGCGGTGATAAACATCCCTTTCTGCGCGCGAATGGCACCCCAGCCGTCGGTTCTGAGCTCAAAGCCCTCGCCGCGCTTCTGCTTCTCAGCATCCACTAAATGGCCGAGGTTCAGCTGGCTCTTGCCGCCGTACTCGGTGCTGACCTTGATGTGTTCTTTTCCGCGCTCGTCATCCAGGCGGATTTTGTTGTTCGCCGGGGTGCGCAGGACGTTGCGCCTGTAGTTCTGAATGGTGACATGGTCGCCGTGGGCCGAGTCGTGCAGCACGCCCGCGATATACGGCCGGTCGGGGTTGCCGTCCTCAAAGCCAATCGCCACCTCGGTGCCCGCCAGCAGCGGCAGGTGCAGGCCGTAGGTATCCCCTGCGTACTGGCGGGCCTGGCGGACCCACAGGCTTTCAAACCCGGTCTCCCAGTTATCACGGTCAAACAGCATGTTTACGCGATAGCGGCCGTCTTTATCAATGTGGCCGTAGGTATCGTTCTCGGTGGTGCTTGTGACACGTGCCGGCAATGTGCCGGCCATCACGGGGCGTGTGCCAGGCTCAGGACGGAAACTAAAATCCGTGCTGTCCGGGATGCCGTCGAAGTTGACGCCAAAATCTTCATCACGGCGCGCATGGCTGTGCATCGCCGTAATGACCACGCCATGAGCAAACACATCGGCCACTTCGTACCCGCCGGTGACTTTGAGTATCTGACCCGGAGAGAGGGTCGGGCAACTGGTGATGGCATGGGTCTGCGTCTGGCCATTCAGATAACGCTCATGACGAATGCGGGCATAAAACGCCCCGGACTCCGGGGCCGGATTGCGGTTATGGGGATTCCCCGCCGTCAGGTAGTTATCTCCCCAGTGGTAAGCCTCCCCACAGGTGGTGGCATCCCCGCGGGTCGCATCGACCTGGGTGTTCATGTTCTCGGTGGCCTGACGGTAGTTGTAATCCCGGGTACTGACCTGCTTCTGCACCACGTTATGATGGCTCTCCATGCCCCATACAGAGTCTACCCCTTCCGAATGCTGTCCTGATGGCGGGACCGAGGGCAGGGTCAGGCCTTTCTCATAGCCCTGCTGACTGTCATAGAACTCCACCACGTCGATATTCAGCCGCGTGTCGGTGGTGAAGCGGAACCAGATACCCACCTCGCCCAGCAGGCGGGTGATAAAGTGCAGGTCGTCCTCGCCGTACTGCATCACCTGTTCGCGGCGCGGGTACTCTTTTGTGAGCGAGAACAGAAAATCCTGGCCGCGCATGGCGTGGCGCTCGCGCAGGATTTTTTCCACTATCTGCGGGACGGACATATCCTGGTAGATGGCGTTCTGGTGCGAGCGGTCAAGCAGGGCCAGGCGCGGCCGGAGCGTCAGGGCGTAACGGGTCTCATCTTTTGAGGTGCCCAGCCGCTCGAGGCCGGTCACCACACCCTGAATCACCCGCACCGGCTGCTGCATTTTAATGCCGTAACCCTGGTCTGCCGGGGCCTGCAGCGTCAGGGAGGCAGCCTTCATCAGCATCACCTCCCTGCTGATGGCATGGTCGCCACTGGTGAATTCAATACGGTAGCTGAACGGCGTGCTCAGGGCCTCATCGCCCTCAAAGGCCAGCACGTCGAGTCCGCACTCACAATCTTTTACCGCCAGCAGGTGATGGCTGTGGCTGAATCTGATCGGGGGATTATTGCTCATACGCTCATTCCTTGTAGCTGGTCGAATTCCAGCACAACCCCCTCGTCTTCACTCCAGCCAAGCGTCAGGGATTGCGGTTTCTGTTTTGCTGCCATATGGGTCAGTAGTTGCTGACTTAACACCGGCAGAATTTGCTGATTCAGCAGGCTGTCGACGTTGCGCGCGCCGGTATCCGGCAGCAGACAGGCGGCGGTCAGGGCGTCATACAGGCTCTCATCAATACTTGTGGCCAGGCCATAGTGTCGATGTAAGCGCTTACTGACCTGACAAAGTTTCATCTCAACGATGGTGCGAATCGCCGCTTCTGCCAGCGGTCGGTAGATCACCGTCTGGAAGCGGGCCAGCAGCGCAGGCTGGAAGTGATCGCGCAGGATCGGGCGCAGCAGTTCGTGCAGATCGCCCTCGGTGGCGTCAGGCTGTTCCTCCAGCAGCTGCATCAGGTGGTCGCTGCCGAGGTTGGAGGTCATCAGAATAACCGTGTTGCGGAAGTCAATTTCACGCCCTTCCCCGTCGCGCATAAAGCCCCGGTCAAAGACCTGGTAGAACAGGTTCATCACGTCGCGGTGCGCTTTTTCCACCTCGTCCAGCAGTACCACGCTGTAGGGGCGCTTGCGCACCGCTTCGGTCAGAATGCCGCCCTGGCCGTAGCCGACGTAGCCCGGCGGCGAGCCTTTCAGCTGGGAAACCGTATGCGGCTCCTGGTACTCCGACAGGTTGATGGTGATAAGGGATTTTTCACCACCGTACATGACATCCGCCAGCGCCAGCGCGGTTTCGGTTTTACCGACCCCGCTCGGGCCCACCAGCAGGAACACGCCCTGCGGACCGTTCTCAGAAGTGAGCCCGGTTTTGGCGGCACGCAGGCGCCGGGCGATGGCAACGAGTGCCACATCCTGCCCGACCACGCGTTTGCCGATTTCACTTTCCAGCATCAGCAGTTCGGTCTGCTCGTCTTTCATCAGTGAAGAGAGCGGCACTCCGGTCCAGTCGGCAATCACGTTGGCAACGGTGCGCACATCCACATCGACCGAGAGCAGCGGGTTGCTCTGCTGCATGCCATTCAGCTCCTGCTGCAGCGCGTGAGTTTCACTCTGGCGGGAGATATCCCGGCGGCTTTCCAGCAGCTGCTCCGTGAGAGCCAGCTCCTGACCATATCGGCTCTCCAGCCCGGCCAGCTCGACACTGAGGCTGGTCTCTTCCTCCTCAATAACCGCCAGGCGGTCCCCGTGGCTCTGATTGCCGACGGCGATATCTTCCAGCAGCGCCTGTTTCTCCATCGCGAGCGAGGTCATTTGCGAGCGGATGCGGGTTAATTGTTCTGGCACGGTATCGAGACTCATGCGCACGCGGGCGCTCGCCGTATCGAGCAGGTCGACGGCTTTGTCCGGCAGCTGGCGGCCGGTCAGATAACGCCGGGAAAGGGTGACCGCCGCGCGGACCGCATCGTCGGTGATATGCACGTTATGGTGTTCGGCGTAGCGGGATTTCAGGCCTCTGAGCATCAGGCAGGCGGTATCGTCGTCCGGCTCGTCCACCTTTACCATCTGGAAGCGGCGCTCCAGGGCGGCATCCCGCTCGAAGTACTGTTTGTACTCAGACCAGGTGGTGGCGGCAATGGTACGCAGTTCGCCGCGCGCCAGCGCCGGTTTCAGCAGGTTGGCCGCATCGGCGCCGCCCGCCTGGTTGCCCGCGCCGATGATGGTGTGCGCTTCATCGATAAACAGCAGCACCGGCACCGGCGACTGCTGCACGGCGTCGATAACGTTTTTCAGACGCTGCTCAAACTCGCCCTTCACGCCTGCTCCCGCCTGCAACAGGCCGAGGTCGAGGGTGCGCAGCACCACGGATTTGAGCGACTCCGGCACGTTGCCTTCGGCAATGCGCAGCGCCAGCCCTTCCACCAGCGCGGTTTTCCCCACGCCCGGCTCCCCCACCAGAATGGGGTTGTTCTTGCGACGGCGGGAGAGAATGTCCACCATCTGGCGTATTTCGGTGTCGCGGCCAAACACCGGATCGATTTTCCCCTCTTTCGCTTTGGCGGTGACGTCGAGAGTGAATTTATCCAGTGCGTTTTGCAGCCCTTGGCTCAGTTCTTCTTTTATATCCGCGCCGACCGGACGACCGACAAACTCCACCTCACCGCCGTGGCTCCGGGCCAGTTCCGCTTCCTGCTGCACGTCCGGGCGTTCGTCAGATTGCGCGTCAAGAAGCGGGCGCAGGCGTTCAAGCTGGCTCTGCCCCAGGGTCAGCAGCGGCCAGAGCCCATCACAGCGCACCAGATTCTGTTTCTCAACCAGCGCCATCAGCAGGTGAAGACTGCGGATCTGCTCTTCGCCCGCCAGGGAGGCGATCAGCCAGGCTTCCTGCATCAGTGCCTGAATGTTGCCGGACAGCTGGGGGCGATGGCGCACCGACCGCGGCTGTTTGTCGAGCCAGCCCAGCAGATCCTGCCAAAGCGCATCCATATCCCACTCGTAGCGACGCGCCAGCACCGTAAGATCGCCCTCGCCCTGCTCCAGCAGTTTTAGCAGCCAGTGTTCCGGCAGGATTGCAGCATGGGCGCGTGTCTGACACAGGGAGGCCGCCCCTTCCATGGCGCGGGCACAGTACGGATTCAGACGACGTAACAGGATGGCTGGATTTTCCATTTTTCTCTCTCTTGATGGCTTCCGGGCACGCTACCGCCCATCGCTGTTTCCCGTTCAGGGGACCAAAGCGCATATGGTCAGGCAGGCAGATTGTGTTTTTCTTTGCAGAGCGCCCGTGAAAGAGAGGCGCTCTGCAAAAAAGAAAAGCGGGCAGAGAGACTCTGCCCGCTCGTGACTTACGCGGTGGCGCGTTCGTTCCAGGAATCGGAATGAATGATGTTGCCGTCTTTGTAGGTCCAGGTGATTTTTTCGTAACGCAGCTCGATGCATTCAAGATGGTTGTGCTTCTCGTAAGAAGGATCCTTGATGTCGTGCATCACCGGATTCACTTTCACCACCTTCACGTTTTCGAGTTTTGTGTTGAAATACTCAACTTCCTGGCCCGCATCGTTGATTTTGTACCACTTGAATTCCGCAGCCTTGAGGGTCTGACCGGTGGTCACCGCCTTGTACAGGTACGGGCTGGAGGAGTCGATCTCTTTGGTGAAGAGGAACGGGGTATGAATACGGGTGCCGGTCAGCTTTCCGGTGTTGTTGTCGGTCGGGATGTACAGATTGTGTTCCTGAGCGACCACTTCGATGCTGCCCTCGCGACCGTGAACATCCACAGACCCTTTAATGTCCGCGCCGCCGTCGTCTTTCAGCCAAAGATAAACAGGAATAGCCATGAAATTACTCTCCATTGTGTTGTGATGCGTCATCATCCTGCGATGACGCTGAGGGTTCGCCCGGTATCTGACAGGCATCCGCCTGCGGTACCAGACTGATTTCGACACGGCGGTTAAGCGCACGGCCTTCCGTGGTGTCATTGGTTGCGATCGGACGGCTTGCGCCATAGCCCTGTACCGCAAAACAGCTTTCCGGCACGTCACCGGTGTCGCGCATCCAGTTGCGTACCGCTTCGGCACGTTTCAGGGAGAGCGTCTGGTTCAGGTGTGCATTACCGGTATTATCCGTGTGGCCCGCCACCACAATCAGCCAGCCCGGTCTGGCCTTGATGCCAACCAGCGAGTTGACCAGCAGTTTGGTGGAACTGGCTTTCAGCGCCGATTTGCCGGAATCGAACAGCGACATGCTGTCGAGGCGGACGATTTTCGGTACCGGTTTGATTTTTTCCTGCGGTTTGGGCGGCGGTGGTGGAGGAATATAAGATCGGATCGCATTCAGTACTGGCAGGCGCAGACGCTCGCCATGATATAAACCGAGACTCATCCGGGCCGGTACGCCATTACGCGCGTAGTTATCCAGCAGCGCCGCATCGTCACGCAGAACGGCAACGGCATCCGCTTTCGGGCCGTAGTCATCCAGGGGGATCCTGTCATAACGGGCGATATCGAAGCTTACCCGGTGCAATAGCTGACGATTGTTCCAGCCGCTGCTGAGCAGGGCCGCCACAGCCGCCAGGGTAAAAATACCGAGCGCACAGTTCCGGGCGCGGGCGCGAGGGGTGAGTCCATGCCCTTCCGGTAGCAGCGGTAACACAAAGTCCGGGAACAGTGACAGTACGGTGTTGTCACTTCCCACCGGCTGCCAGCCCGCCACCTGCTGCATAGCGGTATGACGAGACAGCCATGCCGTCCAGACAGAGGACGCCAGACTCCCGGCCAGGATCGGCCCCATCCCCCAGAGCACGGCTGTAGGCGCGATCGCGGGTATATCAGGGTTTTCATCTGTAAACACCGCTTTGACATGCGTATGGAACCAGCTCATCAGGCTATTCATCAGCACCTGCTGCTGCATAGCCATCGACCCGCCGGTGGACACCCACGCTGCAATTGAACTGGGGGCGAAGGACTCACGCCATACGCTGATACCCTCGTCCGGAATAGCTGCCAGCCAGAGCGTGTCGTTCATCATGGCGCTGCCTGTCTGACTGTTGAGCACCAGCGGCACACTATGCCCGGTATCCTTACGCAACTGGCTGATTTGCCAGCGCAGCGCCAGCAGACGACTGGTCAGAGCCTCTGTATCAGCATGCTTTTGTGGACAGAC
>DKMV01000307.1:4132-26115 GCA_002469605.1 Leclercia sp. UBA7405 | reverse complement strand
CCGACAGCTGACGTCCCCAGCCCGGGCGCAGCCATAGCACCTGACGGGCAACCTGCACCAGATCCTGATGGTCTTCCACCCAGATCCAGCACCCCTGGGTAACGGTGAGAACCTGTGATTTCTGCGGCCAGCTCTGGGGCAGATCGCCGCAGACCAGCACCACAGGCTGACGGTAAGTTGATTCAGGCAGCGTATCCAGACACAGAGTGACCTTATGTTCAGCACGCCGACTGGCCACATACCAGAGCGCTGCAATCAGCCCCAGCATGGCAATCCAGACGATCGCCGCAACCAGCCGCGTCACGGGCAGGAAGCCAAGGCAGACTACTCCGCTCAACAGGGCGGCCAACAACGCCAGTCCACGCTGTTGTGTAGAACTCATTTCACCGCCCCTGGCAGCAGATTCCGCAGCGTCTGATCAAGCCAGTGATCCAGTCCCCACCAGAGTGCGGCAAGAACAATCACGCTCAGGCCGATCCGCACAGGCCAGGAATCCAGCCATCCGTTCGCCCTTCGTCCGACACGGCTTTCTATCAGAACAGGGTGAGTCTGGGGATAACTGAACGGCGCAACCCGCTCACTCAGGGCCGTGATGAGTTTTTGACGTTCCGGATCGTTCAGGGAGCGGAAGCTTCCCAGGAATCCGAGCATCATTACCCGGTGGAAGCAGGTCAGCACGGCACTGTCCGGCGCTGGCTCACGCAGTACATCGTGCATCCGGTCACACAAGGTATCACCGGCATCCATGGTGCCGAGAAAATGCACCTGCAGCGGAATGTCATACCACTGTACACAGGCATCATCGTCCACCCCACGGCCTTTAACGGTCTCATCGAGCAGCGCACACTGTGCAGTGAGTATGTGCTCACAGCTGACCTCATCGAGTTCACTCGCTTTCAGCTCACGCTGTACGCGCTCCACATCCGCGATACAGCGTTCCCACAGCAGACGGCCTTCGCCGTCCTGGAACTGCGGACCGTGGCGCAGGCTGATGACCTGAAGCCAGGTGTCCTGTAGCAGTGCATCGATATCAATAGACGCGGCAGCGCCGCGTTTACGCTCACTCATGTTCTCAGTACCGCAAAGAGTTCAAGTTCAGACTCGCCGAGCGAGCCCGGGACGTAAAACATGCAGGTGCCGCTCTGGAGCATTTCCGCAGCCAGCGGATGGGAGACATCAAGACTGAAATACTGGTTTTCCAGACGCAGCGGAATAGCGGCCGGTACATGGCGCAGTGGCTTCAGAGGAACGCCCACCCGTGAAGAGTTAACGATCCCCCGCACATGGTCGGGACTTCCCACCTTGCACTGACGCGGGAACTGCTCCTGCAATTGTGCTACCGGCATCGGCGAGCGTACGGACAGGTAGTAATCGGCCCCTTCACGCAGACGCGGATCGTGCAGGCGGGCCTGCCAGAAGTGCAGCCGTGGGTCATAGTCAAGTTCCAGCGCCACCACCCGCGACGGCAGGCTGGCTTCGAGCAGGTCACCCAGCAGATCAAACAACGGCGGGAATACGGCATTCAGATGTTCATGCTGCCAGGCCGGAATAGCACTCACCTGATGCTCCAGGGAGAAGGTCAGCAGGCTCCCCGCCAGACGGGAAAGTTCCGGATACAGACGTTCCGGTGGGCTTTGGGGGTTACGCTGAAACTGTCCGAGTACCGGCTCAGCGCTGTTCAGGGCGTTCAGCAACCAGAACAGGGAGACATCGGCCACAGCAAAATCGGCCATGCGTTCATTGCTTTCCCGGCGCATTGCCATCAGACGGACCAGGCGGGCGCGCAGCTGGGTCATCAGTTGCTCAAGCTGGGTGACCAGCCAGCGGCTCCCCTGAATCGTCAGTAGCGGGGGGATAAAGGTTTCATCAAGTTGCCAGGAACCCTGCGAGTCCTGCTGGAGTCGGGCGACAGGACAGGTCAGATAATCACTGTTGTTCTGATGAGCAAACCTTAGCGTCAGCTCCGGCTGCATCACGGCAATCTGACGGGTATCTTCTCCAAAGGTATTGCGAACATCCCGCCAGCGCTGACGATAACGCACCGGGCGCTCAGCCACTTCATCAGGTTTCAGGCAGTTGCCGCCATTCGACCGCAGCAGCGGAAGCGACAGCACTACCACCACCTCATGCGAAACGCTTTCAAGAGAAAGTACCGGTGGCAGAGTATCAGCATTGTCTGTATCAACCAGCGTACCGTCCTGAAAACGGACATGCAGATGACGGGCCTGCAGACGTCCCAGCTTAAGTACTTCCGGTTCGAAGGTGGCCTCAATCACCCCCCAGGGATGGGAGAGGCCTAGTCCGGCAATGCATTCCACAGACCAGGCCGCGTATGCGGCCTGTTGCTGGAAGTGCTGGGGAGAGACCATAATGCCCCTGCCCCATAACGGTTGTTCCGTTTTCATCGGCTTCCTGCCTTACGTTACGATTTCGCCTTCGGCATCTGGGAAACCAGCGACAGGTTGACGTCCATACCTTCTACCTGGAAGTGCGGGATCGCATACAGCTTCACGCGGAAGAAGCCCGGGTTGTCCTCGATGTCCTCCACCACCACTTTGGCATCACGCAGCGGGTGGGAAGCCTGCAGCTCGTCGCCCGGATCGGTCATTTCCGTCACCAGACTGCGCACCCAGGTGTTCAGCTCCAGCTCCAGCAGACGACGATCCTTGGTAGTGCCGATGTTTTCGCGCTGAATCAGCTTCAGGTAGTGGGCAATACGCGACAGCAGGAAGATATACGGCAGACGGGCGTTGATAAGGCTGTTAGCGGTCGCATCGGCGGTGTCATAGAGAGCCGGTTTCTGGGTCGAGTTGGCCGAGAAGAAACAGGCGTAGTCGCGGTTTTTGTAGTACGACAGCGGAATAAAGCCCAGGTTAGCGAACTCAAACTCGCGGGTTTCCGGGATCATCACTTCGCTCGGGATTTTCACCTGATTGCCGGTGCCGAGGTCATACAGATGGATAGGCAGATCCTGGACGGCGCCGCCGGCCTGCGGGCCGCGAATTTGTACACACCAGCCGTTATTGATAAAGCTGCGCACCATGTTGGCGGCAAAGGCAAAGGAGGCATTGGTCCACAGGTATTTATTGTGATCCGGGCCTTTCACCTCTTCCACATAGTTGAAGCTGCGTACCGGTACGGTGTCCGGGCCATACGGCAGGCGACCCAGCACGCGCGGCATCACAAGGCCGATATAGCGGGAGTCATCCGTTTCACGGAAGGATTTCCACTTGATGTACTCAGCGCGGTCAAAATAGTTGCCAATATCCTTGATGGCCGCAACCTCTTCCATTGACTCTTTCAGGAAGAATTTCGGACCCGCAGAGCCGATAAACGGCATATGGGCCGCGGCTGAGACTTTAGAAATATTGCGCAGCAGCGCGACATCCTGCGCAGAAGCATCAAACTCCCAGGCGGAAATCAGCGCGGCAATCGGCTCGCCGCCCGGCGTGTCGTATTCATCAATATAGGTGTGTTTATACAGTCCGCTCTGGATGATTTCCGGGCAGTCTTCAAAGTCCTGACGCAGGTCCTCTTTCGACATGTCCAGCAGTTCAACTTTAACGTTCTGGCGGAAATCTGTCTTATCAACCAGCGATTTCACGCCGCGCCACAGGCTCTCTACCGCCTGGAACTCGTCATGGTGCATAACGGCATCAAGCTGACGGCTAATCTGGTAATCCAGCTCGGCGATATGGTGGTCAATCAACGTCTTATCGAGCTTTTCGACTTTGGAGCCCGATTTTTTCAGGCACTCCAGGAACACCTGCATCCCGGCCGTTAAACGTTCATCGGCGGTCGCATCCGACATCGCCTGCGCATCCTGCCAGATATCCAGCGCACTCAGCTCAGAAACCGGGCTGAGGTTGATTTTTTCAAACAGGGACTTATAAACCCCACCCGCTACAGGGCGTTCCAGAACAATGCTTTCGCCACCCGCAGTATTTTCATTTTGTACAGACATGAGCATTCCTTGATTAATCTGTTCTAACATCGTGAGGGTTAAGGTTGTTTAGGTGCCAGGGCTGACAGTTCGGCTCTGAGCTCGGCGCTTAATGTCGGGTCCAGCAGAATTTTTTCCAGCTCCTTTCGGAAAGCCTGGTTATCCAGCAGGTTCGCCTTTAAATCACGAAGTAAATTACGCATGGAGAGCATGGCTTTTAGCTGGGGTATTTGCCGTGAGACCTGCTCCGGAGAAAAATCTTTCATACTCTGAAATGTCAGGCTGACGCTCTCTTCGCTGCCGTCACCGGCAAGGGTATTTTTAACGGCAAGATTAACTTTTGGAGAATATTCAGAAAGCACGGCGTCAAAATTGTTTTTATTCACATTAACTTTTTTGCGCTCTGATAATGGCGCCGTCTCCTGGCCATTACTAAAATCTCCGGTAACAAGTAATTTCAGCGGGAGCTCGGTTTTCTTGCTCGCGCCTCCCGTATGCAGGTCAAGTTTTAGATTAATACGCGCTTTTGGCACTTCATTCTGGAAACTATCAGCCATCTCATCATCCCTCGTTTTATCGCTATGCACACTTTCACACTACAGTTCCTGGTACGCGATAATAGAATAATGATCGCCACAAGATCAAATATACAGATCTTTAATCCGCTATAAGAAAATCCTTAAGAATTTTCCACTAAAGCATCACAGTAGATAGCATCCCCACATCAGTAAAATTAACTGCCGCTATGGGGATAAAAGAGAATTTATGCCGCAAAAATTTAATTACGCGGAGTATTGCTGAGAAACCGATCTCAAATTGATTTAAATCAATATTAAAAAATCGAAAAGAACCATCTGTCGGCAGAAAAATGAGGTCAATACGCCAGGTAATAGAACAGGACTAATAAAATAGAGAGATAGCGAATAGGAATAGTACCGGGCCCTTATGCTGCGCGGTACGGAATGGGCCAAAGGCATACCGGGAAAATTAAGAAAATTCTTTCTCCGACTATTTCTTCGTTATATATCGGAAATTATCTTATTAAAAGGGAATATATAAACGATGAATACATTGGAGAGGGTCAGAATAAGGTTTTATCAGCATGTTCTCCCCCTTCCGGTGCTCTCGCGGCCAGCACAGACCACGGGTGAAGAATAACGGCGTGCATCCTGACGCTGGCGTGCGTTATCGCTGAGGTCTTACTTCTTCAGGGCCAGCGCAGCTGGCCCGCTAACTCCTGTTTCGGACCTCGTTTTTAAAAAATGCCCTTCTGCCGGATCTGCTGCATTTTCTGCGCCGGTGCGCCGAGCGACTCCAGATCCACCTCTTCGGCCTGTACGCTTCTGCCGCTTTCGGCGACGGGCGCGGCGGCGCGGCCGGTCATTTTTAGCTGTTGCAGCAGCAGGTTTTGTTGATCCAGCAGCGTTTTTAGCTGAGCGACCTCCCCGCGCAGCTGGGTTAGCGCTTCGCGCGAGGCGTCATCCGGCGCGGCGGACTGGCGCTGCAGCGCATCCGACATCAGGGCGCGCATCTGGCGCAGCTGCTGCTTGCTAAAATCTCCCGCAGGGGCAGGCGGCTCTGCCGCGGGTGCGCTGACAGGCATTGCGGTCTGCGGCAGCAGCCCGGCACTTGTCAGCTCGCCGCACAGCCCGTCGAGCGTGAGGGTATCGCGCCCCAGCGACTCCGCCACGTGGCTGCACAGCTGCGGGTTCAGCAGCTGTAGCTGTAGCCCGGCGAGGTAGACATTGCGATGAAAACGGCGCATTTCCATGCTGGCATCGCCCGGACTGCTGCCCGACTGGCTCAGCGCCTGATGCCAATTCTTCAGTTGCAGCATCGCGCGCAGGTCCGCGCGCGAATGTTCTGGCGACAAATGCAGCGAGAGATTAACGCGGCGTATGTGCCTGTTACTCATCGTCGCCCACCTCGGCCATCTGCGGCGCGGCTATCGTCTCAACGCCGGTGTCAGCGTGGTACAGACAGATCTCGCGGGAGAGCGCGCTTTGCGGGTTATCGATGGTGATAACGCGATCGCCGAGGGTGGCGTAGGCTTCACGCACCGCCCCTTCAATCAGGTGCGCACCGCCGCCCACCAGATAGACGCGGTTCGGGTTCTTGGCGAACTTCTTCGCCTCATAGGCGACCTGGTCGCCCAGCTCCTGAATTTTGATCGCCACGCGTTCCAGGATCTCGTCGATGCGCGACTCATCGTTAATCACGCTTTTTACGAACTCCGGGTCGTGACGGCGCTTGATAAGCTCGTTAGCCACCAGATAGCTGGAGTCGCTGTCGGCCGCCGCCAGCAGCTTGCGGGTCGCATCTGTAACCATCGCCACGCCAATTTCGTTGTTGCCGTAGATCGCCGAGACATCGTCAAACTCCCCTACCACCACACCCATGTCCAGGGTGGTGCCGCCGCAGTCGATCACCAGCGATTTGGTGAACTCGGTAACGTTCGAATTCAGCAGATGCGACAGCGCGGCGGGCAGGCTTTCCGGCATGACCTGCACGTCGACAATGCGGAACAGCTCCCCTTTATTCAGCGAGATGTCACGCATCAGGTTGCGACGCTTAGCTTCGATACGGGCTTCGTTGCGCTGGCAGTCGTCCGGGTTGTAGTACTGGGTGATAGGCAGAGTGACGATGATCTCCACTTCACACGGCGTGATGCCGGTCAACAGCAGGGCGTGATGGACCGCCAGCAGGTTCAGATCGTCATACTGATAGTCGATGTGCGTGGTAGAGAGCGCTTTATCGGAGGTCGCATCATAGGTGTATTTGGTAGTACCTATGGTGTAGTTGTATACCGACTGCCCGCGCAGCAGGGCTGCGCTTTTCCAGTCTTTGCGAAAGGAGTTCGGCGAGACCACGGTTTTCAGCGTCCCGTTCTCAATCCAGCTGATTTTTACATTGGTGGAGCCATCGTCGATGGCGAACTTCATACGAGTCATGGTCACTCTCTCAATTCAGAAATGTTATTCGGCGTTACCGCGTCTACAGAACGCGGCGGGCGCCAAGGTAATGTGATTGCCAGAAGTCGTCGGACAGCTGGCTAATACGAATAGTGAGCCCGGTTCGCGGCGCTTCGATAAAGCGCCCGTCACCGAGGTAAACGCCCACGTGATCGGCTCCGGGGCGTTGATTAATATTGAAAAAGACCAGATCGCCCGTTTGCAGCCGGTCCTGGCGCACGGATTTCAGGCGGTTGTCCTGGTACATCCCGTTGGCGGTACGCGGCAGTTTGCGATCCAGCACGTGATTAAAGGCGTAAAACACCAGCCCGCTGCAGTCGAAGCCGGCGCTCGGGCTGGTTCCCCCCCACAGATAGGGCTTGCCGAGCTGGCTCTCCAGACGGTTCAGCACGGTGCGCAGGCGCGGCCCCGGTTTCGCCGTGCGGCGTTTCGCCCGCCCTTTATCGTCCTGTACCTCATCCCACAGGGCTTCCGATCCGCCGAGGGTGCCCGGCGTCCAGCGGGCGTGCAGCGCCAGCATGTCGCGGTTTTTGGCACGCTCGGCCAGCTTCTGCACCTGTTCGCGGCGCTTCTGTTCCGGCGTTAAGGGGACGTTGGCCACCCGCTTTTTGGCCTTCGCCATCAGCCGCTCGCGGTTCTGCCTGCGCTGTTGCTTTTCGCTCTCGCTCCTGGCCTCCGGCGCTTTTACCGGCTGGGGCTTTGCGCTGGCGTAGCCCACCGGCATCAGCAGCAGCGCGATAAAAAAGAGCACCTGACGGCCAAAGGCCGCCCGCACAGGGGTAAAAGGGAGGGAAAAAAGTTCGGGTTTCACAGCAGTTGTCAGATCACTGGCCTTTCGTCAGCTTGTCGGTCAGGGGCTTAATCACCTTCTCACCGTGCTGGCCAAAGAATTGATAGAGCGAATCGCTCGCCGAGTGCGTCAGTACCATAATTTCAATACGCCGGTTCGCCGAGCTAAGTGGATGCGCCGGATCGAGCAGCATCTGATCCGCCATACCGCTCACCTGCAACACTTTGCCCGGCTCAAGGCCATTGCTGGTCAATACCGAGCGCGCCTGCATCGCCCGCTCGCCGGAAAGATTCCAGTTGTTGTACAGCACCTGGTCGCGAAAACGGGTGGCGTCGGTGTGGCCGGTGATGATGATCTTGTTATCGATCTTGTTCAGCTCCGGGGCAAACTCCGTCAGCAGGCGCTTAAAGAACGGGGTAAGGATGGCGCTGCTGCGCTGGAACATCTCCCGTTTCTGATCGTCGGCGATCAGAATGCGCAGCCCCTGGGGCACAATTTCAATCTTCAGGTTGGCCTGCGCATCATAGGCCGAGGTGATCTTCATGATGATGCGCGCCAGATCTTCAATTTCGGTTTTAGACCGGGCATTGACGGCGTCCAGGCTCTCTGCAGGCTTCACCTGCTGCGCCAGCGCCGCGTCTTTTGCCGCCTGCTCTTTCAGCGCCTCTTTGTTTTTTGCATGGCGCGAGTTGATCAGCGAAATCTGCCCGCCGCTGCCCTCTTTCTGGGTGACGGGCGTAATGGCATTGCCTTCGAATACCGACTCGCCGTTTAACAGCGAAACAATCTCTTTACGCTCCTCTTCCGTCACCGCGCCCATGATCCACAGCACCATAAAGAGGGCCATCATCGCCAGGGTAAAGTCGGCAAAAGCCACCTTCCAGGCGCCGCCATGAAAGGTGTCATGGCTCTTGCGCGAGGAGCGTTTAATAATGGTGGTATGTTCTTTTTTGCGGCTACGCATCAGGCTTCACCGGACATCTGATCGACCCAGCCATCCAGGGTGGCGAAGGTAGGCTTGGTATCCATCGGCAGCATTTTGCGCCCCGCGTCCACCGCCAGCAGGGTTGGCTTGCCGGCGACGTGGTTAACCAGCACCGTACGTATGCACTCCAGCACTGCCAGCTGTTTTTTGGTGCGCTGCTCCATGGCGTTCGCCACCGGATCCATTAAGCAATAACAGAAGAAGACCCCGAGGAAGGTGCCCACCAGCGCGGCGGCTACCTTCACGCCGATCACCGCAATGGAGCCGTCGATGGACTGCATGGTGATGATGATCCCCAGTACCGCGGCGCAGATACCGAAGCCCGGCATCGCCTCCGCGGTGCGCTGTAAGGAGCGGGAGGGTTGCAGCAGGTTCTCCTCCATCGCCACCAGCTCCTGCTCGAGGATACCTTCCAGCTCGTGCTCGTTGATTTTGCCCATCGCCATCAGGCGGAAGTTGTCTGAGATGAACATCACCAGCGCTTTGTCGCGCAGGATCAGCGGGTATTTCTGGAACAGCGGGCTGTTTTCCGGCGCTTCGATGTGCTCATCCAGCACCTTCAGGCCGCCGTCCTGTACCAGCTCCAGCAGTTCGTACAGCAGCATTAAAATCTGGCGCTGGTATTCGTTGGTGTATTCGTTTTTGCGGATGATGCCGCGGAACTGGCGGTACATTTCAGCCAGTACGGCGCGCGGGTTGGCGAGGACCATGGCCCCCATGCCGGCGCCGAGAATGATGATAATCTCCCCCGGCTGCCAGAATGATGCGAGGTGCCCGCCCGACATAATAAAGCCGCCGACCACACACCCCAGGATGATTACGATACCGAATAATTTTTGCATAAACTTTTCACTTCTGGAAAAAAGACTGAATTTTTTGGGCGATTTTTCTGTTGAGCTGACAGACTCTGGCCTCGGTTAAATCGAGGACCAGCGCGATCTCTTTCAGGCTCATCTCCTGCTGGTAATAGAGCGTCAGGATCAGCTGTTCGCGCTCGTCCAGCGCGGCCAGGGCACTGCGCAGCGTCCGGCTGACGACGATTTCGTCCTCCAGCGGTCGGCTGTCCAGCGCGCCGGCGTGACCGTCATTGCCTAACAGCTCATCCAGGCTCTCTATCGTTTTGGCGCAATCCAGCAGCAGGTACTCCTGGTACTCTTCCGCCGTAATCGCCAGATGGCGGCTGATATCCTCGAAGCTGGGCACCCGCCCAAGCTGGCGCGCAATGTCGCGGATACTGTCGTTAAGTTTGTGGGTCTTTTGCCGCAACCGGCGCGGACGCCAGTCCAGCAGGCGCAGTTCGTCCAGCACCGCACCGCGAATACGCTGCACGGCATAGGCGGCAAACTGCTCATCGGGATGGCCGTAACGGCGCAGCGAAGTCAGCAGCCCCATCAGGGCTATCTGCTCCATATCTTCCTTGTCGATAACGCTGCTGGTCTGATAAGCAAGCTGCTTGACGACCCGTTTCACCAGCGGCAAATACTGGCTGAGATAGCGCGCTTCATCCGCAGGCGTCAGGGCGTCATCCGCCATAAAATCCATCATTTGCATTGCGGCGTATCTGTCACTGGAAGACCATTTTGCTGATGATGATGTCCTCGAACGGCACCTCCATCTTCAGGCTGCTAAAGCGTTGTTTATAGGCGGCCATCAGCTTGTCATGCAGCTCGCCCACGCTCATGCCGCGCACATGCTCATAATCGAGATCGGAGAGCAGGCTAACCGTGGCGCCGCGCACCGCCGGGATCATCTCCTGGGCTAAGCGGGTATTGTCCGCGCCACTGGTTGTCATATTGAGTTCCAGCAGCAGGTAGCGCTCCGTATCTCCTTTGCTTTTCAGAGTGATAACAACGTTTTTAATTTCCACGAACTCCACCGACTCCCGGGAGGAGGTGCTGAACATTCCGGATAAAAAGCTGCTGCCCGTCGCTTCGTCCATTCGAAGTAAGTGAGTACCAACTACAGTCATACCTGCCGCCAGCATGGCGGTGACCAGGGCGATAAGCAGACCAAAAATGAGTGTTTTTGCGTTCATAATCTTCTTTGTATTAAACCGTCAGTAGTACCGAGCCATCGTCATGGCGATCGCGGGCCGCGGAGGTGCCGTCCGCAAGAATTGTCCCGGCCTGAATAGCGTTATCGGGCCCGTAGAAGCGCTGCTCCCGTCCCCGCTGCTGCCCGCCGGTGTGGGAAGAGATCTGCACATTTACCTGAACGAAGTTCTGCTCCGTCAGGCTCTGGCGTAGGTCATTGCTGGTCTGCTGCAGGGCGCGGTAGACCTCGGCGTGGCTGGCGTTGATCTGCACCTGCACGCGTCCGTTATCGACCTGCATAGCGATATCGATTTTGCCCATCTCCGGCGGGTCGAGGCGGATAGTGGCGTGCTGGATCTGCTCTTTCACCTGCACCTGCAGGCGATCGCCCAGCGCGCGCTGTAGCTGCTCGCTCCAGCGGGAAGGTTCCGGATCCATCTTTAGAGTGGAGACGGGCGCGGCTGCCGCAGAGGCATGACTCACGGCGGCAGAGGCGATCTCTGCTGCCTGCGGCGTTATTTGCGCCACCGGCGTCATCACGGCCATCAGGGTTGGCGGCACCGCCTGCGCAGTGGGCGGCACGCTGGCGGCCGGCTCTATCGCAACTGAGGTCGTTGCCAGCGTCGGCGTGCGTAACTTTTGCGACGACAGGGCCGGCGTGATGCCCGGCGTCTGGGTTTGCATCGCGGCTAACGGCTGGATAGCAGCTGGCAACGCCTCGCCGCCCGGCTGCGGCACAAGCATCGGGGTCGGGGCCAGAGCCGGCACCGGCGCCTGGCTGGTCATCAGCAGGGTTTCCAGCAGGCGCTGCTGCGCATCCTCTTTCAGTACCTTTTCGCCCGATGTCTGCGTCCCGGCGGCGGTATCGTCCTCATCCAGCGAGAGTGGCAGCGCGCTGCCGGTGGGATCGCGCAGGGGTTTGACCCCCTGCCCGACCATCAGCGAATCAAGCATATCCAGCAGCGTCTCGCTAAAGGCGGTGGGCGTCTGCGCCGTATCCACCGCGTCAGGCTGAGTGGCAACAGGCTCGGCCTGCACCAGCAGGCCGGATCCGTTAAGCATCCCTTGCGCAAGGTTAAGCATATCCATTAGCGCATCCCTTCATCCGTAAACAGGGCATAGGCCGACGCCCCTTCACGGTTGCGTAGGGCGAGATCCATTTTCTCCGCCAGCAGATCGCTCTGCCCCTGGCAGTAATCCCGCGCCTGGCGATGGACTTGCTTAAGCGCTTCCAGCGCTTCGCGCTCGTCCGGGGTCAGGGTTTTCGCCTTAATCGCGCCCAGCAGTTCGGCGATGCTGGCATCCACCTGGATCACGGCGGGCCAGTTATGATCTTCCGCCGCCTGACGTAAAGCCCGGGTTAACACCTGCATGGCGTGGCGCGTACTCATGCGCTCTTACCCATCCGCTGCCAGCCGTCCTGGATATTGCCAAGGATGGTTTCGACCTCTTCGATATGTTCAACGGAGAGCGTGTGGCTGGCGTCATACAGGCGATAGACGCAGTAGTCGTAAAGATTCGCCAGGCTTAACGCCAGTTCACCGCCCTTTTCAAAGTCCAGCGAGCTGGTGAGGGCGTTGAGAATATCGATGCATTTGTTGATGCTTTGCGCCTTGCGCTCGTAGCGGCGCGCGGCGATATGGCTTTTAATGCGGACCAGCTCATCCATCAGGCCGTTGAACAGCATCAGCACCAGCTGGTGCGGGTTGGCCGCTGCCGCCTGGATCGCCAGATCGGATTGTTGATAGAGGCCGAAGCTCTCCTGCTCATTAGCGTACATAGAAGGTCAATTCCCTTAGCTAAACATGCTCATGGTGTTGTTCATCTGCGTCATGATTTTCTGCAGCTGCGTAAACTGCTTGAGATAGCGGTTGTAGGCCGTGTCATAGCGCGTATTCATTTTTTCGGTTTTGTTGTCGATGTCGGTTTGTTGACGATCGAGGGTCTCCTGACGCCCTTTCAGCAGGCCGCTGCTGGTGCTGAGGTATTTATCCAGCGACTTATCCATCGCCTTGATAAGGCCGTCGTTACCGTTGAAGAACTGCGCTACCGTCTGGGGGTCGTTTTTGAGCTGTTTTTCCAGCACGTCGGAATCGAGGCTCAGCTTGCCGTCTTTATCCGCCGCGATGCCGAACTTGCTCATGTTCTGCTCGCCGAAGGTGCCGCGCAGAATGTTGCCCAGCTCGCTGGTGAGCGAAGAGATGCTGGCGTCCCCGGCGAAGGCGCCGCGCGTGTCGGCGTTGCTGCCGCTTGCCGTCAGGCCGTTAATGGTGTCGCGAAGGGTGTTGTAAGCGTCAAGAAACGCCTGGATCTGGTTTTGCGTTTCACCGGTGTCGGTATCAATGGAGATCACCAGCGGCTTGCCCTTCTCCGTGGTGCTGGTCAGCTTGATAGAGACGCCATCCACCAGATCGTCCAGGGTATTGGAGCTGCTGGAGTACTCGTTCGGGGAGTCGCCCAGCGTAAAGAGCGCGTCTTTACCCGCGGTAATGATCTCCTCGTTATCGAAGATGTTCTGCCCGCTGGTCATGCCGCTGGTATCCATTTCGATATCGTACTTCGAGCCGCTCTGGTCGCTGTTGAGGATCAGCGAGACTTTGCCGTCAATGCGCATCAGAGAGGCGGTGATGCCGTTCTGGCCGCTGGCATCCGATGAGGACGCGTCTTCGGCGCTCGGGAAATCGGTTTTATTGATCGCCTCGGCGAAATCCGCCAGTGAGTTGAGCCCATCCATCTCAACCTCAATGCTTTCCCCGTTGAGGTTGATTTTCAGCGTACCGCTGGCGTTTTTAATGGCGTCGTCGTCCAGCCCTTCAAACCCCTTCTGCTGCGCGCTGGCAAGCTGGGTGACGTTCAGACTGTAGGTCCCCTTGCGGGCAGAGGCGCTGGCGGTGATGGTGGCGATCCCCTCCTGGTTCATGGTCGCCAGGTTTTTGAGCACGCTGGCGCTGGAGGTATTCAGGGCCTTAATGGCGCTGCGGAAGGTGGTCAGGGACGTGCGCAGCGAGGCAAGCGCTTTGGTCTGGGCTTCCAGCGTCTTTTTCTGCGTGGTAATTGAATTTTGCATGGCAAGAATATCGAGACTTGCCAGCTGTGATGCCGTAGTTGATGGATCGATATCAGACATAAAAGATTCTCCGGGCACGCACGCCTTGATAGTTTTCAGATATCTTTAGCAACAAGCATGCCAACTTTTTAATTGTTAATAATCAAATAATTACAAAGAGGCAGGAAGAGATTTTTCCGCTTTTCCGGCAGGGGGAAAGGAGGGGCCGGATACAAAAACACCGCCGTTAAGCGGTGTTTTTTCCTGCAGCACTACCGGGTGGATTAGCCCAGCAGAGACATCACCATGCTGGACATGCTGTTGGACTGCTTCAGCATGGACATGCTGGTTTGCGCCAGCAGCTGGTTGCGGGTCATGGTGGAGGCTTCGGTGGCGTAGTCGGCGTCGCGGATGTTGCCCAGCGCCAGGTCGGTATTGTCTTTCATGTTCGCCAGGTTAGCGGCGGTGTGGCTCAGGCGGTTAATGCTTGCACCCATTTTGGAGCGTACGGTGCCCACTTCATTCAGGGTTGACTCGAGGTTATCCATCAGAGCTTTCGCGCCTTCAGCGGTAGTGATATTGATCTTGCCGCTGGCAGTGCCGGTGGTACCGATATAACCGCCGCTTGCGCCCGCGGCAGTCGCGCCAGAAGCATTGCTGATACCGTTGAATACACCTTTATCCGAAATCATACCGGATGCACTGCCTTTCAACTCGTTAGACAGGTTGATCTGCATGGTTTCATCGGTGCTGGAACCAATCTGGAAGTTCATCGTATTGGCAAATTTGCTATTGGAGCTGGTAAACAGCTTGTCGCCCGCGTAAGAGGTGTTTTTCATGATGTTAGTCAGCTCGGAGTTCAGGTCGTTCAGCTCGGAGTTGATCGCATCGCGGTCTTTCTGGGTGTTGGTGTCGTTCGCCGCCTGGGTTGCGAGGTCTTTCATGCGGTACATGATATTGCTCACTTCATCGAACGCGCCTTCCGCGGTCTGCAGCATCGCAGTAGCGTCGGAGATGTTGCGCTGGGCAACGGTCATACCGTTGGTTTGACCCTGCAGACGGGTGGCAATCTGCAGGCCAGCCGCATCGTCAGCCGCGGAGTTAATGCGCTTACCGGTGCCCAGGCGTTCCATGGCGGTGGAGAGCAGGCTGTTGGATTTGTTCATCGCATTGGTGGATGCCATGGAAGAGGCGTTGGTAAAGATAGAAAGTGACATAGTGGTTCCTTTTTTTGTCCTGGTGATTCAGCTTGTGTAATGAGTTAAGACGACACGGCAGAAACAAAAATTAAATCGCACTGCGTCAACCGATGATTATTTAACCGAATGAAATTAATAAAACGTTTATATTCAATAAGTTAATAAATAAAGAAAATAAAAAATTGTTATCTGGTGCTGTACTGTTGCGCATGGCATGCGGTTATTTCCCGGTGATATATAAAAGCTGACGCTTTTTTACATACATACACTTTTATTCACAACCTCATTTTTAATAACACTATTTCTAATTTATTGCACAGGCTCGAGCCGCTAATAAAAAAGAACATTCAAAGCGACTCAAAACAGGCCAAAATTAAATAGCAGAAAAATATTTTTTTAAACAGTTCATGAAAATAGCAGGCATTCTCAAATAGATCACAGCAATAACACCATTAATTCACCGGGCGATCACCTTATTAACATAAGAATTATTTAACTATTGCTCTTAACCTTTACGAAAAAAAGTCACTACTCCTGAACTGGTAGTACCGGAAAGCCTGTTGCGTATCACACTTTTATCGCGTAAAAAGAGCGCAGGAAAAGGTACCCCGCTCTGTTGAGGCTGTTTACTAACAAAACAAAGGCCGCCACGGCTTATATTTCACACCTCATCATGACCTTTTATCACCCTCTTTATTTACGCTCTGCAGGCATGCAGCATTCATTAAGAATACTAAATGGAGTTAACCGTTATTAATACCTGGTAACCCCGCTGCTGAGATGGTCGAAACCATAATACATATATGAATAAATGCTACCGTTCCGTAAATAACTGGCTGATTGATGTGCCATCAGGTTCGATTCTCCATTTAACTACCGGAGAGCGAAAACGCCTGGGTGAATATCAGCTCAAACTGCTTGATATTCTGGCTAAGGGGGCCGGCAACATCTTTACGCGCGAAGAGCTGACTAATCTGGTCTGGGAACGCCGCGTCATTGGCAATAACAGCCTGCCCAACGCCATTCACGCGCTGCGTACTGCTCTGGAAGACGACGGCAAAGCCCAGCGCATCATCAAAACCATTCCGCGCAAAGGCTATCTGCTGGAAGCCGAATACTGCTGCGTGGTGGAAAAAGATGAAGATGAGGTCAACGAGTCGGACGAGGAGCCCCAGGCCGCTGAGCCGCAGGCGCCGGTGCCCCCTGCAGACAACGCGGAGCCCGCTCCGGGTTTAGCGATAATGAGCGAGGATGTCGCGCCGGTTAACCATCCTGCCCCGGCCGTCGCGGCAGAGCGCCGCCCCCGGCGCATCGTCGCTTTCCTGCTCGTGGCGCTGCTCAGCGCCGTGATGACGGCGAGCGCGTGCTGGTATCTGTTTGATGGCAGTCGGGACAGGCTGACCGCCCATGAAATTCAGCCGGGCGTGTACAGCAATATTCGCATCTACGCTATCGAAACCACCGGTGAGCCGGCCTACATGACCGCCAATCTGTACAGCAAACTGAAAGACTCTCTTTATGGGCTCGACCAGCTTATCCGGCTGCAGTCCGCCACCATGAGCATCTACTTTAATAGTCATAATTCGTCTTTGAGCTACAGCTTTATGCTCTCCAACGCCTGCGACAAAAAGCAGCTGGCGATGACCATTTACCACTGGCGTACCGACACGGTACAGCTCAACAACCTGATCCTGCGCGAGACGAGGAGAAAGCTTAATGAACTGGCGACCTGCAAAACGAAGTAAATTGACGATCGTTCTGGCGCTGGCCGTGGCTGCCCTGGGCGCCGCGATATACGTCCTGCGACCGACTCCCCCGATGCTGCAGGATAACAATGTGGAAGGGGGGTTTCAGATGGGCTTTTACGACGTGATGTCGCAGAAAAAAGAGATTTACGATATCTGCCTGAAAAACACCCGCGGCGTGATGATGGCAAACATCACCAGCCCGGACGATAACCGCTTTGTGCTGAAGGGGAAGTTTACTCCCCGGCAGAAAACTCGCGGGAAGATTTATTTTAATCTGTCGCCAATCTTTTACAGCTCGGAAAAGAAAGGGCTGATGATTGATGGCCTGGTCGATCAGCTGATGTATTCCAACTACTGGATGGAGCCTATCTCCCTGGATAACCAGTCGCTGGTGGTCGGGCAAAACGGCACGATATTCCTCTATCCTGTGCAGAACTAGCCTGACGCTGCCCGGCCAGGTGCCGGGCACGCAACGCGCCCTACCCCAACAGATTTTTCACCGTCGACAGCCTGACGTTCGCCTGGGCGCCCAGCGCCTGCGACAGGGCGCCAAAGTCCTGGCTGCGGGCCAGCGCGTCGCCAAGCGCGCGGGAGGTTTCCAGCGCCTGGCGGGGGCTGAATACCGTTTGCATATCGCTGATGCGCGCGCTAACGCGATCCTGTTGCTGGCGCAGTTGGCTGCGCTGGGTGGTGATATGTTCAAGGGCGGCGTGCAGCTTCGTCTGCCCTTCCCGCTCCCAGCGGGTGAGCTGCATCTCGTCGCTGCTGGCGCTCTCCGCCTGCGGTGCCAGCAGTGTAAAGGCGTCAGCCGGGAAATGGCGGCCTTCGCCACGCACGGTAAGCTGCTGGCTGACGCGCTCCCAGCGGCCCTCCTCGACGCTGAATTTAAGCTGGCCGTTGCCCGCCTGGGTTGCATGAATGCCTAAGCGCCCCAGCCCGACGTTGAGCCGGGTCAGAGTCTGGCGCGGCGTGGCCTCCTCGGGGAGCGCAATGGCCACCATCTCACGCTGGCGCCCGCCGAGGGAAAAGACCAGGGTCTCGCCGTCCGGCTGGCTCAATAATTTCTCGCACCCCGGTAGGGTAAAAGTGACCGCCGTTTTCTGCTCCAGCGAAGCCGACAGATGGCGATCGACGGTGCCGCCTGAAAGCTCGGTGCGGCGCGCCAGATGCTTTTGCAGCGCGTTCGACTGGGTGCTAACGTCGCCCCCGCGCACCGCCGACTGGCGCAGCTGTAACAGCTGCGTTTCGGTCTTCGCCAGATAGCTGTCTGCCTGCTGAACGGCGGTAAGCTGCTGATTAAGCAGCACGTTATAGCGCATCGGGCGGCGGGAAAGCAGCGCCGACTCCGGAAAACTGTTCCGGCTGGGGGTACTCTGGGGGGCGCTCGTGCGGGTAACGCTTTGCGGTGCGTCAATGGTGCCGCGCCCGGCGGTTGCCGGGGCGGAGGTCGTCAGGGATGCCGTTTTTAAACTAACCTGCATAATCTCTTACAACATACTGAAAAGGTTGAGCTGGCTGACCATGCTATAGGCCTTATTGCTGATCTGAATCGAGGTCATATAGAGCTGCAGATTCATGGTGGTGGTAGCCGAGTCCGCCGCATTCAGATCGGTTTCGACCTCGGCGTTCGCCAGGCTTACGTCCGTATGGGCGTTATCGATCAGGGTCAGGCGGTTTTGCCGCCCGCCGAGATCGGTAAAGAGCGCCCCCAGGCTGTCGCTGGTGTTCTGCGTCATGTCGATAACCGCCGTCAGTTCATCTTTATAATCGGCAAAGTTAGCGTTGGGATCCTGCATCTTTTCGCTCAGGGCTTTCAGCTTGTTGAGCATCTCCAGATCGTTGCCAGAGCCTGAAAAAGCGTGCGAAATATTGGTGTTTTCGGTAATGGAGACGCCGTTTGCCACCGTGGTTTCGCGGGAAGCTTCATTGCCGCCAAATAGGTACTGGCCGTTACTGTCTACCGTCACGGTTTTGCTGTTGGTCATGGTACCGGAGAAGAGGTAGCTGCCGTTCTCGTTTTTGCTGTTCATGGTTGCCACCAGCGAATCCAGCATCGAGCCCAGCTCCTCGCCGTAGCTCGCCAGATCTTTCTGGCTCAGCGAGCTGTTATTGGCAAGCTTGAGCTTATCGCTCACCGAGAGCACCTGGTCGCTGAGGGCCTTAATATGCGACTCCTGCACCGACAGCGCGCCGCTCAGGCTGGTGATATTGCTCTGATACTGCTTAATGGCCGACTGCTCCCGGCTAAGCTGCACCAGACGGCTGGCGGTAACAGGATCGTCCGACGGCACGTTTACGCGCTTTTGCGTCGACAGTTGTTCCATCAGCTTGCCAATCTGGGTGCTGTTGGTACCCATCTGCGCCAGCATGGCGTTATAGTGGTAAAGACCGCTTACTCGCATATTCTGGATCCCGTGGTTGGTTAAAACATACTTAGCAGATCGCTAAAAATCTGGTTACCCGTGGAGATAACCTTCATGCTCGCCTGGTACGCCTGCATATAGGTCTGCAACGCCATCGCCTCTTCGTCCTGATCGACCCCGCTCAGATTGTCGCGCTGGGTTTGTGCCTGCTGGCTCACCGCAACGGCCGCATCCATTTCCGTCTTGCTCTGTTTACTGGCGATACCTATGGTCGAAATAATGGCTGCCGCCCCTTCGTTCAGACTCATGTTGCCCAAGCCCGGGATATCGGTTTTCTGGTTTTTCAGCTCAAGCAGCGCGTTCAGGTTGTCGCCGTTGCCCGGCGCGTTCGGATCTTTTGATAACGCCAGCTCGTCGGGGGTCAGATCATTTACCTGCAATATTCCCGCCGGGTTTGTCGCATCGAAGGTGAAGAGCGGTTTGCCCTTGTTGCCGTTCAGATCGTAGCCTTCTGCCAGCTGGTTGTTGAACAGGTCCGCTACCGACTGCGCCATCCCCTGCACCGAGTCGCTCATCTGCTTCAGGGTGCCGGTCTCATAGTCGTAAAGTGCCCCCAGCTGACCGCCGGTAGAGGGGTTAAGGGAAAACTCGCTGGTGGAAAACTTCAGGGTCAGGGTGGTATTACCATTGCTGTCTTTGCCGGTGCTCAGTGTGCCTGCCGTTTTTCCGCTCACCAGCGGCTGGCCGTTGCTTAACGAGACGGTATAACCGCTGCTGTCGTCGGTCACCTTCACATCGGCCATTGAACTCAGGGTCTTCACCAGCTCGTCCCGCTGGTCGCGCAGCACGCTGCTGTTGCCGCCCGTGGAGTCCATCTCGACGATTTTCTTGTTGTAGTCCGCAATGTGGCTGCTAAGCGTGTTGATCTGATCGACCATCGCCCCACGCTGGGTGTTAACGGACTCTTTCTGGCTCGAGATAAAATCATTCATGCTGTTGAAGCGGGTGGAGAGCGTTTTGGCCTGGTTCAACAGCTGCTGGCGCCGCGCCTGGGATTCTGGCTGCTGCGTCAGGGCGCTCAGGGCGCTGACGAAGTCGTCCAGACCCGCCCCGAGGCTGGTGGAGTCGGTACCAATCACCTTCTCCAGCGAGCTGACGTACTCGTTGCCCATGCTGTAGTAGCTGGCTTTGCTGTTGGTCTGCCAGACCTGATTAACCAGATACTGGCTGGAGATGCGGCGAATACTGTCAACCTGCACGCCGCTGCCCGGCGAGAGGCCAGCTTCGCCCATCGGGCCGATGGCGCTCTGCACAATACCCTGCCGGGTATAGCCCACCGTCAGGTAGTTGTTGGTGTTCATCGAGGTGACGAGCATCCCCATGCGGGCCGCCTGCAGCCCGCTAAAGGCGATATTAAACATACTCATGGCTTACTCCTGGCCTTCGGTTCTCTGGAACGACGGCGTAAAAGGTTCCTGCGCTTGTCCCTGTATAGCGACCGCTTCCGCCTCGTTCTTAAGCGGGGTCGTAGCCTGTGGCGAAAGTTGATTCACGATCATCTGCGCGATGCCGGTACTGCGCTGGGAAGCCAGCTGGAACGCCAGCTTGTCATCGTAGAAATCGCGCATCATCCGCTGCTGCTTGCTGTTGAAAGGGTTATCTTCCCCCAGCACGTCCGCGGCCTTGCGCATCTGCGAAAGCATGGAGCGCAACATCAACGCCTCGAACTGCTCGGCGGCCTGTTCAAGGTTTTGCGGTTTGACCTGGCCGGTAATATCGCCGGGCAGGATCGCGGTTTGTCGGTTAATGGCGTTCAGCATCAGATCACCACCAGTTCAGCATCGAGGGCACCGGCTTCATGCAGCGCCTGCAAAATCGCCATGGTGTCGTCCGGGGCCGCGCCAAGGCTGTTGAGAGTATTCACAATACTGCGCAGGCTGGTGCCGGCAGAGATCGTCACCATCTGGCCGCGGCCGCGGTTAACGTTGATATCGCTCTGGGGCGTAACCACCGTCTGTCCACCGGCGAGGGCGTTCGGCTGGCTGACGTTGGCGGATTCACGAATGGTGACGGTCAGATTACCGTGGGAGACCGCGGCGGCACGCACAATGACGCCATCGCCAATCACCACCGTGCCGGTACGGGCGTTAAACACCACGCGCGGCGGCTGTTTACCGGCATTGATCTGCACATCTTCCAGCGCGGACATAAAGGCCACGCGTGCGCCCGGCCCCATGGGGGCACGAACCGAGACGTTGGTCGCGCTCTGGGCGGTTGCCGTGCCAGGCCCAAAGACGTTGTTCAGCGCCACCGCAACGGTGTTGGCCGTTTTAAAGCTGGGGCGTTTCAGGTTGAGCATCACCACCGGCTCCTGCTGAAAGTCGCTGGCGATTTCGCGCTCCACCGAGCCGCCGTTCGGCACCCGACCCACGGTTGGGGTGTTGATGGTGACGCTGGAGCCGCTGTTGCCTTCGGCCTTCACGCCGCCCACCACCACATTGCCCTGCGCCAGGGCGTAGACTTCACCGTCGGCGCCGCGCAGCTGGGTCAGCAGCAGCGTGCCGCCGCGCAGGCTTTTGGCGTCGCCAATAGAGGAGACGGTAACGTCAATCGACTGGCCGGGGGAGTAGCCCGGCGGCAGCGTAGCGCTGATGGCCACCGCCGCCACGTTCTTCACCTTAGGATCGATTTTGGCCGGCAGCTGGACGCCAAACTGGCGCAGCATATTGGTGACCGACTGGCTGGTGAACTTCACCTGGTTTTTATCCCCGGTGCCGTCGAGGCCCACCACCAGGCTATAGCCGACCAGCTGGTTGCCGCGTACCCCCTGGATATCCACCACGTCGCGCAGCGGCTGCGCGGCGACGGCGGCGCTGAAGAGGCCCAGCAGGAATAAGACGCGCT
>DKMV01000307.1:3804-3954 GCA_002469605.1 Leclercia sp. UBA7405 | reverse complement strand
CCAGCAGGAATAAGACGCGCTTAAGCATAGTGAGCTCCATCAGATAGGGAACAGCGGATGGTTAAAGAAGCGAACCAGCCAGCCCGCCGCGTTGGCATCGCTCAGGGCGCCGCGTCCGGCATAGGAGATGCGCGCGTTGGCGATCCGCTG
>DKMV01000307.1:2911-3575 GCA_002469605.1 Leclercia sp. UBA7405 | reverse complement strand
GCGCGCGTTGGCGATCCGCTGGGACGACACCGAGTTATCCCGCTCGATATCATCGGCGCGTACCAGCCCGGTGACCCGCATATACTCATCCCCCTGGTTGAGGGTGAGCCATTTTTCGCCGCGGATCGCCAGCACGCCGTTCGGCAGCACCTTGTAGACCGCGACGGTAATGGCGCCGCGCAGGCTATTCTGCTGCTGCGAGGTGGCATTGCCGTTAAAATTACGGCTCCCGTCCACCGAGCCGGAGAGCTTGTCCACCGAGTGGCCGAAGGCTTCCGGGATCCCAAGCGAGACATCGTTCTTCTTGCCGAAGTTAGTTCGCGCCTGCTTGCTCGCCTGGGTGGATTCATCCAGCTTCACGGTGAGGATATCGCCGATGCGGTAGGCGCGGCGATCTTGGATCAGCGACCAGTTATAGTTGCTGTTGTACACACCGCCGCCGCGCACTTTGGCGTCCGGCATCACGAAATCTTCCGGCGGGGCGTATGCCGCGTCATCTTTTTGCACCAGCAGCGCCGGGCTTTCACAGCCCGACAGCATCAGCACCAGCACGCTCGCTGCAACCTGCTTTTTCATCTTTTTCACTTTACTGCCCTGGCGTTACATCGACTGCGTGACAAACTTCAGCATGTCGTCCGCGGCTGAGACCATTTTGGCGTTCATC
>DKMV01000307.1:2366-2680 GCA_002469605.1 Leclercia sp. UBA7405 | reverse complement strand
TCCACCGCTTCGCCGCTGGCGGCGGTTTCGCGATAGAGATTGCCGCCGATGGCTTCCAGTCCGGCTGGATTGACAAAGTTCACCAGCGTCAGCTGACCGAGTTCAACCGGGTCCGTCTCGCCCGCCACGCTGGCAGTGATGGTGCCGTCTTTACCTATCTGGATATCCTTCACGTTATCCGGCAGTTCAATCTGCGGGATCAGCGGCAGCCCCTGGGCGTTGGTCAACACCCCTTCCGGCGTCTTTTGCAGGTTACCGGCGCGGGTGTAGGCGATATCCCCGGTGGCGGTCTCCACCTGGAAGAAGCCCTGGCC
>DKMV01000307.1:1260-2263 GCA_002469605.1 Leclercia sp. UBA7405 | reverse complement strand
CACCTGGAAGAAGCCCTGGCCGGTAATGGCCACGTCCAGGCTCTGGCCGGTGTTCTGAATGTTGCCGACGGTAAACTCTTTTTGCGTGCCAACAATTTTGACGCCGGTACCGTACTGAATGCCGGTGGGGGCGATATTGTCCTGGTCTAGCTGACCGCCCGGCGTGCGCTGATTCTGGTAGAAGAGATCGGCGAACATGGCGCGATCGCGTTTAAAACTGGTGGTGTTAACGTTCGCCAGGTTGTTGGAGATGGCGGTCATTTTGGCGTCCTGCGCCGCTAAACCGGTTTTACTGATCCATAAAGCGGGATTCATTTGCGTTCCTTAATGCTGTTATCAGGTGCCGCGAATCAGGCGGTTGCCTGCGCTCGCAAGGTCTTCGGCGGCTTTCATCATTTTGATCTGCGCTTCGAACTGGCGGTTAAGGGCTATGCTGGCAACCATTTCATTAATGGCCGACACGTTGGCCGACTCCAGATGCCCGGCGGTCACCGTCACCTCTTCATCACGCGGGTTAAAGGCCGCGTTGGTTACCAGAAAACCGGCCTCGTTTTTGCTCAGCTCGCTGGCGGGAAGGTTCACCAGCTTCACCCGGTCGATATCCATAGGCGCGGCGATATCGCCATCTTCCGGGACAATGCTGATCACCCCATCATCGCCAATGGAGACGGAGGCGTACGGCGGCAGCACGATGGGGCCGTTGTCCCCCTCCAGCGGCAGGCCGTTTACCGACAGCTCGCCGTCGGCATTGATATCGATCTGCCCGTTGCGGGTGTAGACCTCCCGGGTGCCGCTGCGCAGCGCAATCAGGCCCTCGCCCTTGATGGCGATATCCAGATCGCGTCCGGTTTCACGTATTGCTCCCGGCGACAGATCCACGCCGCCCGCCACGGGCTGCACCAGGTAACGGGAGGCGTACCCCTCGCCGTTAACCTGCTGGCTCAGCGCGTTATCAAGATCGCTACGAAACCCCTGGGTATTAACGTTGGCCAGGTTGTTGGCG
>DKMV01000307.1:559-1108 GCA_002469605.1 Leclercia sp. UBA7405 | reverse complement strand
TTGGCCAGGTTGTTGGCGTGGATCTCCTGCTGGGAGAGGCTGCGCGACGCCCCGCTAACGGCGGTGAAAATCAGACGATCCATCGGTTACACCGCCTGGAAGAGCGCGTTCATCATGCTGTCGTTGGTGCTGATCACCTTGGTATTCGCCTGGTAGTTGCGCTGGGCGGTCATCAGCCCCACCAGCTCAGAGGTGAGATCGACGTTCGAGGACTCAAGCGCCCCAGAGACGATAGAGCCCAGCAGGCCAGAACCCGCCGCACCGGTGAGCGGCGCGCCGGAGCTGGCGGTCTGCGCCCAGGTGGTGCCGTCCTGAGAAGCCAGGCCGTTCGGGTTGGTGAAGTTCGCCAGCACCAGCTGGCCCTGCAGCAGGCGCTCGCCGTTAGAGAAGGTGGCGTAGACGCTGCCATCCGGATCGATCGCCTGGCCGGTACGCTCGCCGGAGGCATAGCCGTCGCCTTTGTTTTTGCTGACCGAGAAGTCAGAGCCGTACTGGGAGGTGCCGGTATAGGTGAGATCGAGCGCCAGCGCCTCTGCGCCCGCAATATCC
>DKMV01000307.1:0-350 GCA_002469605.1 Leclercia sp. UBA7405 | reverse complement strand
CCGTCATGGAGACCGAGCCGCTCGGGTCGGTAAGCACCCCCTGGCTGTTGAAGGTCAGTTTCTGTACCTGCTCCGTACCGCCGCTGGTTACCGGCGCGTCGTCCATGTAGTAGTGGACTTCCCACGCGTTTTCGCCGGTCTTCACAAAGTACTGGTTCAGGGTGTGCTCACGCCCCAGGGAGTCGTACACCTGGGTGGTGTAGGAGTTGTTGTAGGTGGTGTTGTCTTTCGGATCGAAGGGTGAGGTCGCAGGTAGCTCGGCGCGGGCGTCCATATTGGCGGTAAAGTCGATGCTGCCGGTAGCCTTCGCCGGAATCGATCCACTGCTGATGGTCAGGTTGCTGATGGTA
>DKMV01000364.1:10530-15262 GCA_002469605.1 Leclercia sp. UBA7405 | reverse complement strand
AAATGTTAATAATATTTTGCTAGCAAGTTATCAAAATTAAACAACATGCCTTGTCACCCTTATCGCTCTGCTTTAAACATCGCCTATGGAAAAAAATGGTCTGTTTAGTCAGCGCATTCGTTTGCGCCATCTGCATACATTCGTGGCCGTCGCGCAACAGGGAACGCTGGGGCGTGCGGCTGAAACTCTTAACCTGAGCCAGCCGGCGCTCTCCAAGACCCTGAACGAGCTGGAGCAGCTCACCGGCACGCGCCTGTTCGAGCGCGGACGCCTGGGAGCGCAGCTGACCCTGATGGGGGAGCAGTTTCTTACCCACGCCGTTAAGGTGCTGGACGCCCTGAACACCGCCGGACAGTCGCTTACCCGTAAGGATAATCCTGCTGCCGACGTGGTGCGTATTGGCGCCCTGCCCACGGCAGCACTGGGGATCCTCCCGGCGGTGATTGGTCAGTTCCACAAGCAGCAGCGCGACATCACCCTGCAGGTCGCCACCATGAACAACCCTATGTTGCTGGCAGGGCTGAAAACGGGCGAGCTGGATCTGGGGATTGGCCGTATGTCCGATCCTGAGCTGATGAGCGGGCTTAACTATGAACTGCTGTTCCTGGAATCTCTTAAGCTGGTGGTGCGTCCGCGCCATCCGCTGCTGAACGACACCGTCACCCTTAGCCGGGTGATGGAGTGGCCGGTGGTGCTCTCGCCTAAAGGGACGGTGCCGCGCCAGACCGCAGAGAACATGCTGCTCGCCCAGGGCTGCAAGCTGCCGCCCGGCTGCATCGAAACCTTGTCGGCCTCGCTCTCCCGCCAGCTGACGGTTGATTTTGACTACGTCTGGTTTGTCCCTTCCGGCGCGGTTAAAGAGGATCTGCGTCAGGGCACGCTGGTCTCGTTGCCGGTGCCTGCTATAGGTGCAGGTGAACCCATCGGGATACTGACCCGGGTGGATACCCCCCTCTCCGCCGCGGCGCAGACCCTGTTAAGCGCCATCCGTAAATCTATGCCGCTGTAATCGCAAAGCCTACCTGCCCGTCTTGTTGACGGGCTTTTTATCGCCTTTACTCAAATAATGCGAAATTATTCATTAACAATTGCGCAAAGTAATTTAACAGATTTATTATAGCCGCCGAATTCACCAAATGGTTCATCAACAACTATAATCGGTGGGTTCAACAGCATATGCATTGGGTACAATCGTAATATTTATTGTAAACCTCTACTTCTGTTACCCATTTGGTACAGATGCGATAAGCATTGGCCAGTGAAGTCGAGGTTGTCAGGAGACAGAAATGGCTATAGGCAACGTGCCACGCGGATTCCCCCGATTCCTGCAGTGGTTACTGGTCGGACTGATGGCGATCGTCGGTCTGGCCGTGGGGGGGCTGGGCTTTAAGCTCGTCACCGTCGGCGGAAGCTGGTACTTCCTTATCATGGGCGTGGTGATGCTTATCGCCGCTTTCTTAATCGCCCGCAGCCGCGTCAGCGGCATTCTGCTGTACGCGGTGGCCTTTATCGCCTCTCTTTTCTGGGCAGTGAGCGATGCAGGCTGGGATTTCTGGCCGCTCTTCTCGCGCCTGTTTACCTTCGCGGTGCTGGCCTTCCTGGCCGCTATCGTCTGGCCATTCCTGCGCGGCGCCGACCGTCCGGTTAACAAAGCCCCGGCCTTTGGCATCGCTGCCGTGCTGGCGGTCGCCATGCTGGTAAGCTTCGGCTGGATGTTTAAGCCACAAACCCTGGTGGCGGCGAACGAGCCGGTGCCGGTTAAGCCGGTGGCCGAAGGCCAGCAGCAGAAGAACTGGGAGCACTGGGGCAACACCACCCACGGGGATCGCTTTGCCGCGCTCGATCAGATTAATAAAGAGAACATTAACCAGCTGAAGGTGGCCTGGGTTGCCCATACGGGTGATATCCCCGAGAGCAACGGCTCCGGCGCAGAAGACCAGAACACCCCGCTGCAGATTGGCGATACCCTTTACGTTTGTACCCCGTACAGCAAAGTGCTGGCGCTGGACGTGGACTCCGGTAAAGAGAAGTGGCGTTACGATGCAAAAGCTACCGCGCCAAACTGGCAGCGCTGCCGCGGCCTTGGCTACTTCGACGATAACTCCAGCGTGACAACGTCACAGACCGATACTCAGCCTGCGGCCTGCCCGCGCCGCCTGTTCCTGCCTACCACCGACGCGCGTCTTATCGCTATCAATGCCGACACCGGCAAGCTGTGCGAAGACTTTGGCGATCGCGGCGTGGTTGACCTGAGCGTTGGCATGGGCGAGATCAAGCCTGGCTATTACCAGCAAACCTCCACCCCGCTGGTAGCGGGCAACGTCGTGGTGGTTGGCGGTCGCGTGGCGGATAACTTCTCCACCGGCGAGCCTCCGGGCGTGGTACGCGCCTATGACGTGCGCAGCGGTAAACTGGCATGGGCGTGGGATCCGGGTAACCCGAACCTCACCGGCCTGCCGCCGGAAGGCCAGACCTATACCCGCGGTACGCCGAACGTCTGGTCAGCCATGTCTTATGACGCGAAGCTGAACCTGATCTATCTCCCCACCGGTAACGCCACCCCCGATTTCTTCGCGGGCAATCGCACCGCGCTGGACGACAAATACAGCTCCTCCGTGGTAGCGGTCGATGCCACTACCGGTAAGGTGCGCTGGCACTTCCAGACCACCCACCACGATCTGTGGGACTTCGACCTGCCGGCCCAGCCGCTGCTGTACGATCTGCCGGACGGCAAAGGCGGCACCACGCCGGTGCTGGTGCAGACCAGCAAGCAGGGCATGATCTTTATGCTCAACCGCGAAACCGGCGAGCCGGTGGCCAAAGTGGAAGAGCGGCCGGTCCCGGCGGGCAACGTCGAAGGCGAGCGTTACTCTCCTACCCAGCCGTACTCCGTTGGCATGCCGATGATCGGCAACCAGACGCTGACCGAGTCCGATATGTGGGGCGCCACCCCGGTCGACCTGCTGCTGTGCCGTATCCAGTTTAAAGAGATGCGTCACCAGGGCGTATTCACCCCGCCGGGCCTCGATCGCTCCCTGCAGTTCCCGGGCTCTCTCGGCGGCATGAACTGGGGCAGCGTGTCGGTTGACCCGAACAACGGCCTGATGTTTGTTAACGATATGCGTCTGGGGCTGGCGAACTATATGGTGCCGCGCGCTAACGTTGCTAAAAACGCCAGCGGTATCGAGATGGGTATTGTGCCGATGGACGGCACCCCGTACGGTGCCATGCGCGAGCGTTTCCTGTCGCCGTTGGGCATTCCCTGCCAGAAACCGCCGTTCGGCACCATGTCCGCGGTGGATCTGAAGTCCGGCAAGCTGGTGTGGCAGGTACCGGTTGGTACGGTTAAAGATACCGGTCCGCTGGGTATCCGCATGCATATGCCGATCCCGATTGGTATGCCGACCCTGGGCGCCTCGCTCTCTACCCAGTCCGGCCTGCTCTTCTTTGCCGGTACCCAGGACTTCTATCTGCGCGCCTTTGATACCGCCAACGGGAAAGAGATCTGGAAAGACCGTCTGCCGGTGGGCAGCCAGTCAGGTCCGATGACCTACGTTTCGCCGAAAACCGGCAAACAGTACATCGTCATCAACGCCGGTGGCGCGCGCCAGTCGCCGGATCGCGGTGATTACATCATCGCCTACGCGCTCCCCGACAAGCAGTAACTGCCCTGCATAAGCAAACCGGCCACTCTCTGTGGCCGGTTTTTTTTATAGCGAGTTCTCAGTCCAGCTGACCGCATTACCGTTGCTAAAGCTCACCAGCAGATTCTGTCTCACCCCGGCTGGCCAGCAGCTGCGCATCACCGCCCGCTTCGTCTCCTCAAAGAAGGCCTTATCCCCGGCGGCCTCATAGTCGGCAGCACGCCCGTTCAGCTTCACGTTAAACGAGACCGTTACCCTGCCGGAAAACTGCTGCGCGGCGGCCTGCTGCGGATAGCGCGGCGTAATGCGGTACAGGTCGCCGTCGCAGTCCGGCATGCTGTCGCTAAGCGCCGTGCTGCCGCCCACCGGGAAGGAGAGCCCAACCCCCACGCCGCTGCTGCCCCCACCGCCGCCAATGCCTATCCCGCCGATCCCTACGCTGCCGCCCGAGGAGCAGCCCGCCAGTAACAGTGCGGCCAGGGCACACCCTTTTGCTGATTGCATAACCTTTTCCTCTTCACGCCTTACTGTGAGCATAGCGCGTGCGGAATAAAAAAGGGTTTATGCCGAAACATAAACCCTTTGGCCGTCTGGCTCAGGTGTTAAAAGGTTTCCCAGTTATCTCCGCCGCTGGCCACCGCCGGGCGCAGCGGCTTCTGTGGTGCTGCCGGCGTAAGGGTGGCAGGACGGCCCGGTGTCGCGCCGTTCAGGCGAAATGCCCCCACCGCTTCGGTGAGGCGCGCACCCTGCTCTTCCAGCGAAGCGGCGGCGGCGGAGGCCTCCTCCACCAGCGAGGCGTTCTGCTGAGTCACTTTATCCATTTCTGAGATGGCCTGGCTTACCTGCACAATGCCGCGGCTCTGCTCGTCGGAGGCGGCGGCAATCTCCAGCATGATATCGGTGACGCGCTTCACCGCCTCGACGATCTCATTCATGGTGTTACCGGCGGCGACAACTTCGCCGGAGCCTTGGTCGATAAGGGTCACCGACTCGTTAATCAGCCCTTCGATCTCTTTTGCCGCATTGGCGCTGCGGCTCGCCAGGGTGCGCACTTCGCTTGCCACCACCGCAAAGCCACGCCCCTGCTC
>DKMV01000364.1:0-10448 GCA_002469605.1 Leclercia sp. UBA7405 | reverse complement strand
GCAAAGCCACGCCCCTGCTCGCCGGCGCGGGCGGCTTCTACCGCGGCGTTCAGCGCCAGAATATTGGTCTGGAAAGCGATGCTGTTGATGACGGCGGTGATCTCAGAGATTTTCTTCGAACTGGACGAGATGTTGCTCATGGTTTTCACCACCCCGGAGACCATCTGGCCGCCGCGGCTGGCTTTACCGGAGGCATCTTCCGCCAGTTTGCTGGCATGGTGCGCGTTGTCGGCGTTCTGCTTCACGGTGGCGGTCAGCTCTTCCATGCTGGCGGCGGTCTGCTCGATGGCGGCAGCCTGCTGCTCGGTACGGGAAGAGAGATCGGTATTGCCGGCAGAGATCTCGCTGGTACCGCGATAGATCTCTTCCGCCCCCTGACGCACGGTGCCCACGGTGTTGACCAGCGAGTGCTGCATGGTTTGCAGATCCTGGGTCAGACGCCCGATTTCGCTGCGTCCGGCCAGGTCGTCGGCCAGGGTCAGATCCCCTTTAGCGATGCGCGCAATGCGGTTAGCCGCGCGCTGCAGCGGCGTAATGACCGTGCGGCGCAGCACCACAAAGGTGACGATGGTCAGCAGCAGCGCCAGCACAAAGGCCCCCGCCATAAACATCAGCCCCAGCTGGGAACGGGTATGCGCCTGTTCGGCGAGCTGGTTTGCGCGCTCGGTACGGATTTTAATGGCTTTTAACAGGATCTCGTTATAGCCCTCATCCAGCGGCCGCGCGGTTTCGTTTTCATGGTTGATAATGGCTTCGAACATGCCGTTTTTGGCAAATTTCAGCATCGGCTGCAGGCCGTCGATATAGGCCTGATAGCGCGATTTCAGCTCGGGATCTAGGGCTTCATCCGCCGGGGTGCGCACGGCGCGATTCATGTAGGCGTCAAATCCGCTGCGGGACTGTGTGATCCGCTTTTCGGCCTCGGCGATGTTATTTTTCATCGCTTCCATTTCGGCAATACGGCTGGCGGCGCCCGCGTGGATCATATTGATACGCGCGGTGCGCAGGTGGTTGGAGCTGTTCGATAACCCCGTGCGCACCTCAATTTCTGCGGTCACGTCCCGCTGGTCGATATCGGCCTGATATAGGAAATAGCCGGCCAGACCCGAGCTCAGGGCAAACAGCAACAATATGCCGCCGAGAATGGAGGAAAACAGCGGAAGCAACCTGATGTGATGCAGGAAACTCAACTTATGTTGCGCCCGCATCGTTGATGAAGTATCCATGACCGTCGACTCTCTTGTAGGTAAGATGCGCAAAAACACGCCTGTGAAATAGTCATCGGCACTACAGGAAATTTGCTTACGGCTAAAAGCGCAACGGCGGTCACACTTTAGAGAAGATTATTAAAGAAATGCCAGCGGCAGAAACCGCTGGCAGAAGAATCAGTTATCGCCGAAATGGATAACGGTGCGGATTGATTTACCTTCGTGCATCAGATCAAAAGCTTCGTTGATCTGCTCCAGCGGCAGGCGATGGGTAATAAACGGATCCAGATCGATTTTGCCCACCATCGCATCTTCTACCATACCCGGCAGTTGGGTGCGCCCCTTCACGCCGCCAAAGGCGGAACCACGCCAGACGCGACCGGTCACCAGCTGGAACGGACGGGTTTTGATCTCCTGGCCCGCGCCCGCCACGCCGATGATGATGCTCTCACCCCAGCCCTTGTGGCAGCACTCCAGCGCCGAACGCATCACGTTGACGTTGCCAATACACTCAAAGCTGAAGTCAACGCCACCGTCGGTCAGCTCGACGATAACCTCCTGAACCGGTTTGTCGTAGTCTTTCGGGTTGATGAAATCGGTGGCGCCCATTTCACCCGCCAGCTTAAATTTCTCCGGGTTGGTGTCCACCGCAATAATGCGGCCCGCTTTCGCCTGTACCGCCCCCTGGATCACCGCCAGGCCAATGCCGCCGAGGCCAAAGACCGCCACGGTATCGCCCTCTTTTACTTTGGCAGTGTTGTGTACTGCACCGATGCCGGTGGTCACGCCGCAGCCCAGCAGGCAGACTTTGTCCAGCGGCGCCTGCGGATTAACTTTCGCCAGCGAGATTTCGGCGCAGACGGTGTATTCGCTGAAGGTGCTGGTGCCCATGTAGTGGTAAATCGGCTCGCCGTTATAAGAGAAACGGGTGGTGCCGTCCGGCATCAGCCCTTTGCCCTGGGTGGCGCGCACCGCCTGGCAGAGGTTGGTTTTGCCGGATTTACAGAACTTACACTCGCCGCACTCGGCGGTATAGAGCGGGATCACATGGTCGCCCGGCTTAAGGCTAGTAACGCCTTCGCCCACTTCCACCACCACGCCGCCGCCTTCATGGCCCAGCACCGCCGGGAAGACACCCTCAGGATCGTCACCTGACAGCGTAAACGCATCGGTGTGGCAGACGCCGGTATGGGTGATTTTGATCAGCACTTCGCCTTTTTTCGGCGGCGCGACGTCAATCTCAACGATTTTAAGCGGCTGGCCAGGGCCAAATGCAACTGCAGCACGTGATTTCATAACGCTTTCCTTTTTTGTGATGTCTTGGAGTTATTTTAGATAAGAGCGCAGCAGATGGCCGACTTCCGCCATTCTGACCGCCCGCTGGTCCGGCGTGGTATCGCCGGTCACCAGTTCATCTTTGAGGTGAATTTCGACCATCTCGCCCATCAGGCCGTTTGCCGCGCCGCGCACGGCGGCGATCTGCTGCAGGATGGCAAGACAGGGCTCGCCGGACTCCAGCGCGCGCTCAAGGGCATCGACCTGCCCGCGAATGCGGCGCACGCGGGTAAGAACACGTTTTTTATCTTCGGGTGAATGCGGCATACGCCCTCCTGATACTGTAGGGGGGTATAGTAACCGGATTTGCAGAGGGCTGTAAAATTTATCTTTTTGCCCGGACGAAAAGATTTCTGCGGTCAAGCCCTGAGGGCTATCTGGATCCGAATAACCTCTCTTTAATGATCCTGAATATTTTGTTTGTTACTATCTCACCCACAGCAATCTATTGATTAGAAGAATGTTTAAAATTTTAACAAAATACGTCTCCGTCGGTGTCCTGAACACTGCCCTTCACTGGATTGTGTTTTTACTGTGCTTTTACGGTGCAGGCAGCGCGCAGGCTACGGCCAATTTAATCGGTTTTGCCGTGGCGGTAAGCTTCAGTTTCTTCGCCAATGCCCGCTTCACCTTTAAGGCGGAAGCAACAGCAAAACGATATGTGCTTTATATCGTTTTTATGGGGGGACTTAGCTTCGCCACCGGCCGGATAGCCGATCTTCTGGCGCTGCCCCCGCTCCTGACGCTGGTGGTCTTTTCGGCAATCAGCCTGGTCTGCGGTTTTTTATATGCTAATTATGTGGTCTTTAAGGACGTGAAATGAGGGTTTCTTTAATCGTGCCAGTCCTCAATGAAGAGGATGCGATCCCCATCTTTTATAAAGCGGTAAGAGAGCTTGAAAGCCTGCGCGAGTATGAGGTCGAGATCGTCTTCGTCAACGACGGCAGCGAAGACGCGACGGAATCTATCATTGACGCCCTGGCGACCGCCGATCCGCTGGTTAAGCCGCTCTCATTCACCCGTAACTTCGGTAAAGAGCCAGCGCTGTTTGCCGGGCTGGAATATGCCACCGGTGATGCCGTGGTGCCCATTGACGTTGATTTGCAGGATCCCATAGAAGTGATCCCCCGCCTTATTGAGAAATGGCAGGCCGGTGCGGATGTGGTGCTGGCCAAACGCTCTGACCGCTCTACCGATGGGCGCCTGAAGCGTAAATCCGCAGAGTGGTTCTATAAGCTGCACAACAAAATCAGCGAGCCTCAAATCGAGGAGAACGTCGGTGATTTTCGCCTGATGTCCCGGGAAGTCGTCGAGAATATTAAGCTCTTACCCGAGCGCAATCTCTTTATGAAAGGGGTGCTCTCCTGGGTAGGCGGCAAAACGGACGTGGTGGAGTATTTCCGCGCGCCCCGTATTGCGGGTAAGACAAAATTTAACGGCTGGCGGCTGTGGAATTTAGCCCTGGAGGGGATTACCAGTTTTTCTACCTTCCCGCTCAGGGTCTGGACCTATATTGGGCTTGGCGTGTCCACGCTCTCTTTTTTCTATGCAGCATGGATGGTGATTAACAAACTGGTCTGGGGAAACCCGGTGCCGGGCTACCCGTCAATTATGGCGGCAATTCTTTTTCTGGGTGGAGTACAGCTTATTGGTATCGGTATTTTAGGAGAGTATATAGGTCGCGTTTATACCGAGGTAAAACAACGGCCGCGCTATATCGTCAAGCATAAACACAAAAATATGGACCGTTAACCGTCATGTTAAAATCGTTATTTAAACCACTGATGCTGCTGCTGGCAGGATTCGCCATTTTCCTGATCGAATGGTACACCCCTATTCACTCTGACGATTACCGGTATTACCTGCTGGGAACCTCGTTAGATTCGCATTACCACCACTATATGACCTGGAGCGGGCGCATCATCGCCGACTACGCCAGCGCATTAATTCTTGCCAGCGAGTCGCAGACGGTTTACTCGCTTAGCACGGCGTTTGTCACCGTTGCGTTTTGTTATTTCATTACCAAAACCCCCGACGGCACGCTGCGCTGGAACAAAAACGATTACGTTTTATTCCCGCTTATTTTCTTTACCTACTGGATTTCAAACCCTAATTTAGGGCAGACCACCTTCTGGCTGGTCGGTGCGGCCAACTACCTGTGGACCAACCTGTTTGTGGCGGCGTGGCTGTTCTTTATGCACGCGATCGTCACCAGGGACGTTAAAAAAATCAGTCCGCTGATGGTAGTGCTCAGCTTCATGGCCGGGTGCTCTAACGAAAGCGTATCGCCCTTTGTCTCGTTATTGTCGGTGCTGGCCATCTGCTATGCCTTCTGGCGCACGAAAACGGTACCGGTAAACCGGGTAATTTATAGCCTTAGCGCGATTTTAGGCTCATGCGTACTGATCCTCTCCCCAGGTAATTTCATTCGCGCCAGCGGGAAAGAGTTCTGGTACGGGAAGCCGTTATTTGAAAGAATTTTTATTCATTTAACCGAGCGTACCCATAATCACCTGGCGCTTATCTGGATAAGCTACGTTGTGCTTTTCCTGCTGGTGATGCTGGTGGTATTTAATAAACCCCTGCGGGCGAAAATCACGCAAAGCACCTGGTTCTTTGCGGCATTTACCGTACTGGTGGGTATCGGTACATCGGTGATTATGTTTGCCTCGCCGTCTTATCCTGACAGGGTTATGAACGGTACCTTCATGTTTATTCTGCTGGCGGTCTCGTTTATCGCTACGGCAATTTTAAAAGCCAATACGAAAGCCGGTAAATATGGCGTCAGTGCTATCGTTGTGCTCTGTGCAATCGTCTTTGGCTGGTCTTATTCGCTAATGTATAAAGCGTACAAGATGGTTGCTGTGCAGGAGGTGGTAAGGCAGCAAGTTATTGCGCAGGAGATCACCGACGGAAAACGTAATTTTACTATTCCTGAATATTATTTCTCTAAGCTGCAGAACAGCGGCGGTCATTTTGGCTTCTTCCACGATCCTGCGGTTTACGGCGAATATTACGGCGTGGACAACGTTTATCGCCTGAAGCTGGATTTTGACTACTCGGTGATAGCAAGGGGTACCGCATATCCCGTAACGGATACCGTGACTGCCTGGGCAGATTCCGCGGGTAATGTGCTTCTGGTGAGCAAAGCGCCGCTCTCTGCGCCACCGGCAATGACCATCGATGGTAAATCATGGACGCCAAAATCGCTTACCAGGAAATCGGCGCATATCAATGACTCCTGGTGGTATTACTACGCCGTACCGGCCGGCAAAGTCGATAACATCACTCTGTAATGACGAAAACTCCTGCTATAACGCAGGAGTTTTTTTGCCTCCTGCCACACTATCCTCTCCTGCCAGCACACTATCCAGACGTAACAAATTGCAATTTTGATTAAGTGAGTTGTATGTATCGCATTCATTCCATTCATTAAAATGATTTATCTCAACAACGCCCCCTCCATGCCGTGGCATAACACGCGCAAACACAGGCATGGACTCAATGAAAAAATTTTTACTGCTCTTTTTACTGCTCACACTTAGCCGCTCTGGCTTTGCATTTTCCATGGATAACGCCGATTTTACGCTGCTCTGCCCCCAGCGCGGCCAGATGCGGGTGATACTGCACCGCTACGATCACACCCAGGTATCCTGGGGGCCGGACCACTTCGAAACCGGTGGCGGCCACACCCGCAAAGGCTCGCTGGTTATCTTTGAGTTTGCCAATCTCGACCAGATGATTTACGACCAGGCGAGCGGCAACGTCGCCTTCTGGTATGCAGACCAGGCGCGCCTGGTGCACTGTCAGGTGCTTAATATCCGCAATACATGGCCCATTGATATCCCTTATTACCGGGGCCAGGCCTGACGGCCACCTCAGGCAGAAGTTTCTCCTGGCACATATACTTACCTCACTATCCGGAGGTGATTATGTGTGGACGTTTTGCCCAGGCTCAGAGCCGGGAAACCTATCTGGCCCTGCTGGCCGGGGAGTCAGATCGCGACATTCCTTACGATCCCGAGCCGTTAGGGCGCTATAACGTGGCGCCCGGCACTAAGGTGCTTCTGTTGAACGAGCGTGAAGAGAAGCTGCACCTCGATCCGGTTATCTGGGGGTATGCTCCGGGCTGGTGGGACAAATCGCCGCTGATTAACGCCCGTCAGGAAACCGCCGCCGCCAGTCGGATGTTTAAGCCCTTATGGCGGCACGGGCGAGCTATTGTCTTTGCGGATGGCTGGTTTGAGTGGAAAAAAGAGGGAGAGAAAAAGCAGCCTTATTTTATCTACCGCGCTGACGGAGAGCCGGTATTTATGGCGGCCATTGGCAGCACGCCTTTCGAGCGTGGCGATGAGGCAGAAGGCTTTTTGATCGTCACGGCCGCGGCCGATAAGGGGCTGGTGGATATTCACGATCGCCGCCCGCTGGTGCTGACGCCAGAGGCGGCGCGCGACTGGCTGCGTAAGGAAGTTAGTGGGGAAGAGGCAGAGAAGATTGCCGCTACGGGTGCCGTACCGGCGGATGCCTTCACCTGGCACCCGGTAACGCGGGCCGTTGGCAATATCCGCAACCAGGGCGCAGAGTTAATTGAGAAGATCGGCTAAGCGTAATTGAACCAGAAGACCCCGGAAGGGGTCTTCGCGTTACATCACCTTTTTTGGCCACCGCCGTCTGCGGGGAATGGCAATACATGAATGTGCAGTTAGCCGGGTTCCGCAAACGGAGCAGGCTGCGCCATGAGATTGGCTGTGCGTCGGGCTATAAGAGGTGAAAAAAAATCTTTTGCTCGAGCACACCGGACATGCAAATTTGAGGTTGGGGATATCCCCTCCGGTCAGATGTATAGAACATCCACCATACGCTATATCTTTATGTTTGAGGGATATATCCTCTTATTTAGGCTAAGTTTTGCTAAGTTTTACATTAATATTGCTTAAGCGAAACGGTATATCTGACGTCGCCAGGCCGCTAAAAATTCGCTATTATCTGCGCCCACTCTTCCTTCAGGCCGCCCCATGTCTACCCTCCCCGATACTTTTATTGCGCCGCCCTGCCATAGCCAGATTGAGATCCTCTGGCAGGATGCTCATCTTTTGCTTATCAATAAACCCAGCGGACTGCTGAGCCTGTCGGGCAAAAATGCACAGAATCTTGATTCGGTACATCACCGGCTGGTACAGCAATTTCCCGGCTGCACCCTGGTTCACCGTCTGGATTTCGGCACCTCCGGGCTGATGGTGGTCGCCCTGAATAAGGCGATCAATGCCGCGCTCTGCCAGCAGTTCAGCCAGCGCACTGTTGCCAAGGGGTACAGCGCCCTGCTCTGCGGACATCTGAAAGAGGATGAGGGGGTGATTGAGGCGGCGATTGCCAAAGATCCGGCCCTATTCCCACTGATGTCGATTTGCGCCATTCACGGCAAACCGGCCCGCTCTCGTTATCGGGTGATGGCGCGTTTTCATCAGGAACAGGAGGACGGCACCCGGCTGGCGTTGACGCGGGTCGCCTTAACTCCGGAGACCGGGCGTACCCATCAGCTGCGCATCCACTGCCAGCTGCTGGGCCACCCTATTTTAGGCTGCGACCTGTATGGCGGTCGGCTGCTGCCGGGCACGGAGCAGGCGCCGCGGTTGATGCTGCATGCCGGCGAGCTGGATTTTATTCACCCCGTCACCGGCGCGGCGATCAACGCCCGCCACGCCTGCCCGTTCTGATACGGCTTACCACATCAGATCGTCAGGGATTTTGAAGTCAGCGTAAGGATCGTCTTCGTCCTGCGCTTCCTGGCTCAGGGCGCTGTGTAACACGATGCTGCTCGCATCGCGCTGGGCAATTTTATCGGCGACGCTTGCAGGAATAATGGCGTATTTGCTCTCGCCGTTGCTGTCGGTGCTTAAACGGGCGATTGCCAGACGACCGTTAATCAGCTGCGTTTGCGTCAGCTTATCGACCTCAATTTTCTTAATGAGGTTATTATCAGTGAAGTTAAACCCGATATTGCCGCGTGAGATGTCGATTTTGTTCATCTCAATAAGCTGCTTCACCTGCGCCTTATACTCTTTAGATAACGCGGCCTGCTTTTGCTGTTCGTTCAGCAGCTTATCGCGCTCCAGCTGGGCTTTTTTATTCTCTTCTACCGCTTCTCTTGCTTCGCGAGCCTGAACGCGTGATTTTTTAGCCGTGCGTTGTACTTTGGCCACTTTTTTGCTGGTTACCAGGCCGGCTTTCAGCATCTGTTCTTGCAAGGTCAGTTTAGTCATCTTCGTTTCTGGATCCGGTGAGTAATGGCCGGGATTATACCTGTAATCCTGACGGCTGTACCAGCCGCGGCGCGGCGGCGGTGGAAAAACGCCATATCACCTCACCCGCAGCAGATCGGCAAAGCGCGTGGTGTAGCGCGGGGATAACATCTCCCGCTTCATCTGCCACTGCTGCTGGATCCCCTGCCCGGCAAACCAGAGGGTGCCGCGCCCTTTTTTATTCAGATCGTCCATCATGGCCATCAGCGCCTCGCTGTTGTGCCGGTGAGGCGCCTCATCAAACAGATTAAGCTGCGCCACGCCGCTGCTGAAAAAATCTCCCAGCATCACCCCCGCTTTTTGATAGCGATGGTCCTCCCGCCAGATCTTATCCAGGCAGCGGGTCGCAGCATTGATGATATCCCGGCTGTCCTGAGTGGGCGTCAGCAGTTTTACCGAGGCGCTGTTGCCGTAGTAGGGTTCGTTCGGGGCATGGGGCGAGGTTTTGATAAAGGCAGAGATAAAGCGGCAGTGCTGGCGCTCTTTGCGCAGCCTCTCGGCGGCGCGAAAGGCATAGGTGCTGATGGCCTGGCGCACCGATTCATAGTCGCTGACCCGCTCACCGGAGGAGCGCGAGCAGACAATCTCCTGCTTATCCGGCGAAAACTCCAGTCCCAGGCAGGGTTCACCGCGCAGCTCACGCACGGTGCGCTCCAGCACCACGCTGAAGTGTTTGCGGATCGCCGCCGGGTGGGTATCGGCCAGATCCAGCGCGGTACGGATCCCCATCGCCTCCAGCCGTTTACCGAGGCGCCCGCCCACGCCCCACACCACGCCAACCGGTAGTGCGGCCATCAGCTTGCGCTGGCGATCGATATTCGACAGGTCAAGCACGCCGCCGGTGCGGGTTTGCCACTTTTTGGCCGCAAAGTTTGCCAGCTTGGCCAGAGTTTTGGTGGGGGCGATGCCGACCCCGATGGTCAGGTGGGTATGTTGCTGGACGATGGCGCGAAGCTCGGCGCCAAACTCCGTCAGATCGCGGCAGTTGCGCACCCCGGTCAGATCGCAGAAAGCCTCGTCAATGGAATAGATTTCTACGCGCGGCGTCAGCGCCTCCAGGGTATCCATCACCCGGCGGCTCATATCAGCATACAGTTCATAGTTGCTGCTGAAGGCGACAATACCGTGCTGGCGGAAGATCTCTTTTTGTTTAAAGTAGGGCGCCCCCATGGTCACCAGCCCCTTCGCTTCGGCGCTACGGGCGATCACGCAGCCGTCGTTGTTTGACAGCACCACCACCGGTCGTCCTTTTAAATCCGGGCGAAAAACCGTCTCGCAGGAGGCGTAAAACGAATTCACATCGCAGAGCGCAAACATCGTCAGCGCACCGCTTTGATAATAAAAGTCACCACCCCGAAGATATCGAGGGTCTCTTCGCTGCCGATCACAATGGGCGACCAGGCGCTGTTCATGGGATTAAGCTGGACGCGGGGGCGGAGCTGAAGACGCTTTACCGTAAACTCCCCGCCGACGGCGGCGATGACGATATCGCCATGCTCTGCGGTTCGGGAGCTGTCAACCACCAGCAAATCCCCGTCACTTATCCCGGCATCCCTCATGGAATCCCCCGCCGCCTTTACAAAATAGGTCGAGCTGGGATGCTGGA
>DKMV01000115.1 GCA_002469605.1 Leclercia sp. UBA7405 | reverse complement strand
GATGTCCACCTTCTGGATCCTCGCGTCCAACAGCTGGATGCACACCCCACAGGGGTTCAGCATTGAAAACGGCCAGGTCATTCCCGAGGACTGGTTCGCCGTCATCTTTAACCCCTCGTTCCCCTATCGCTTAATTCATATGTCGATTGCCGCCTTCTTAAGTAGCGCCCTGTTCGTGGGGGCCTCCGGCGCATGGCATCTGCTGCGCGGGAACGACACCCCGGCGGTGCGCAAAATGTTCTCCATGGCCCTGTGGATGGCGCTGCTGGTGGCACCGGTACAGGCGCTGGTAGGGGATATGCACGGCCTGAACACCCTTGAGCACCAGCCGGCCAAGATTGCCGCTATCGAAGGCCACTGGGAGAACCCGCCCGGCGAGGCGACGCCGCTGCTGCTGTTCGGCCTGCCGGATATGGAAGAGGAGCGCACCAAATACGGGCTGGAAATCCCGGCGCTGGGGAGCCTGATCCTGACCCACAGCCTGGATAAACAGGTCCCGGCGCTGAAGGATTTCCCGAAAGAGGACCGGCCTAACTCCACCATCGTCTTCTGGTCGTTCCGCGTGATGGTTGGCCTTGGCCTGCTGATGATCGCCCTGGGCCTCGGCAGCCTGTGGCTGCGCTATCGCCACCGGCTCTATCAGTCGCGCCCCTTCCACTGGTTTGCCCTCTGCATGGGGCCGGCCGGGCTGGTGGCGGTGCTGGCAGGCTGGGTAACCACCGAAGTGGGTCGCCAGCCGTGGGTAGTGTACGGTTACCTGCGCACCATAGACGCGGTCTCTCTGCATAGCACAATCCAGATGAGTATCAGCCTGCTGGCCTTTATCGTCGTCTACTGTTCGGTATTTGGCGTTGGCTATGTCTATCTGGTGCGGTTGATTAAGAAAGGGCCGCAGCCGACCCAGGATCTCACCTTAAACACCGACGGCAGGCCGGCACGTCCGCTCTCCGCGGCTGAAGGCGTTCCGGAAGAGGAGAAACCATAATGGGCGTCGATATCTCAGTGATCTGGTTTGCCATTATTGTCTTCGCCACCCTGATGTACATCATTATGGATGGCTTCGACCTGGGTATCGGCATGCTCTTTTACTTTGAGCGCGACCCGCAGGCGCGGGATGTGATGGTTAACAGCGTCGCCCCGGTATGGGACGGGAACGAAACCTGGCTGGTGCTGGGGGGCGCGGGGCTGTTTGGCGCCTTCCCGCTGGCCTACGCGGTAATTATCGATGCCCTGACCATTCCGCTTACCGCCATGCTGATTGGCCTGATCTTCCGCGGCGTGGCCTTTGAGTTTCGCTTTAAGGCCACCCCCTCGCACCGTAAATTCTGGGACTACTCCTTTGCGGGCGGATCCCTGCTGGCCACCTTTAGCCAGGGGATAGTGGTCGGGGCGATGATCAACGGCTTCGAGGTGGAGAACCGCCGCTTTGTCGGTTCGGCGCTGGACTGGCTTACCCCCTTCAACCTTTTCTGCGGCCTGGGGCTGATGGTCGCTTATGCCCTGCTCGGCACCACCTGGCTGATTATGAAAAGCGAAGGCAATCTGCAGACGCACATGCGCGAGCTGACCCGCCGCGTGCTGCTGGCGCTGATCGCGGTAATAGCGGTGGTAAGCATCTGGACGCCGCTGGGCTGGCAGTTTGTGGCCGAACGCTGGTTCTCGCTGCCCAACTTCTTTTACTTCCTGCCGGTGCCGGTGCTGGTCGTGGTGTTTGCGCTGTGGATCTGGCGCCTCAGCGTTAACCGCGACAGCCACGTCATGCCCTTTATTCTGACTCTGGGGCTGATCTTCCTCGGCTTTAGCGGGCTGGGCATCAGCCTGTGGCCACACATCATTCCGCCGCATATCACCATCTGGGATGCCGCCGCGCCGCCGGCCAGCCAGCTCTTTATGCTGGTGGGGACGCTGCTGATTATTCCGGTGATCCTGGTCTACACCGCCTGGAGCTATTACGTCTTCCGCGGCAAGGTATCAGGCGACGAAGGGTATCACTAAAAGGAACCCCGCCGGATTTATCGGCGGGGTTTACTACTTTTTACGCGGAGTGCAGAGCCGGGCCAGCAGCAGCCCGGCGGCCACGGCAACGGTGCCCACCAGCACCTTGCCCGGCACGCCGGAGGTGATAGCCGTAGCGCGGCTTTTCGCCTCTGCGGAGAAGCGGCCGTGCACCTGGTGCATACCGCGAACCGGGCCCGCGAGATTATCCTGCCGCGCGGGGGCATTCAGCCCGCTGGTCATCTGCCCTTCCCACGCCTTTTTCACCATCAGACGGTCGAGCAGACCGGGAAAGAGAAACTGGCCGATAATCGCCTGCATGGTGCTGCGCCCTACCCAGAGCTCGCGTACCGGGCGGCTCACCACGTTGACAATGGCCTGGGCGGCCACCTCCGGCTCGTAGACCGGCGGCACCGGGCGCATGCTGAAGGCAAATTTGTTGCGTGCCCAGTCAAACTGCGGGGTGTTCAGTCCCGGCAGCTGTACCATGGTCAGTTGAATATTGATCTTCTCGTGGATAAGCTCGGTGCGCACGGCGTCAGTGAAGCCGCGGATCGCCGCCTTGGCGCCGCAGTAGGCCGACTGAAGCGGGATGGAGCGGTAGGCCAGCGCAGATCCCACCTGGATAATCATCCCCCTGTCGCGTGGGGTCATCATCGCCAGCGCCGCCCGGGTGCCGTTGACATAGCCGAGATAGGTCACATCCGTTACCCGGCGGAACTCGTCGTCGTGCATGGTGCGAAACGGCGCCAGCACCGCGCACATGGCGTTATTGACCCAGACATCAATGGGACCGAGCTGCTGCTCTATCTCTTGCGCCGCGGCCATAATGGCGCTGCCGTCCGTCACGTCGGCGTTGACCGCATGACACTTCACCCCTGACTGCGATATCTCGTTTCGGGCGACCTCCAGACTTGGGTCATCGCGGGCGATAATCCCCACATCGTAGCCTGCTTCGGCAAAACGCAGCGCCGTTGCCTTCCCTACCCCTGCCGTCGCACCTGTGATAACCACAACGCCCATAATGCTCTCCTTAGTGCAGTCTCTTTTTCCAGTGGGGGATCTGCCGCAACATTTCCGCAAGCGCATAGCGAACCGCTTTCTCAATCACATCCTGACATTCGCCGGTGAAGTGCTGCACGGCGGCGGTGGCCTCACCGCGAAATCCCCAGGCAAACCAGACGGTGCCTGCCGGGGTGCCATCTTCACCCCCGTCCGGCCCGGCGTAACCGCTAATGGCGATGCTGAGGTCCGCCTTCGCCAGAGCCAGCGCTCCCAGCGCCATCTCTTTTACCGTCTGTTCGCTAACGGCGGTGTACTTCTCCAGGGTGGCTTTATTCACCCCCAGCACGTTGTGTTTCGCGTCATCGCTGAAGGTCACGATCCCGGTTTCAAAAAAGTCGGCGGTATCCGATTCGGCACAGAGCGCCGAGGCCAGATTGCCGCCGGTGCAGGATTCGGCGGTGGTTAAATACCACCCCAGCTCGGGCAATACTTCCGCCACCTGGCGGGTTAGCTCTTTCGTCGTTTTTGCTTCATTCCAGATATTGGCTGTCATGATGAACTCTCTTCGGGAATAATAGAAATATGGCCATTGCGTTCAAGAATGGCGTATTTAATCTCTTTCAGATCGACAATGCCGTGATTCTGCCTGGCGGAAACCAGAATATCGTCACCGGACACATCGACCTTTTTTAATTTGTCCTGTTGTAACTCGCCATGTACCACCAGAATAACCGGCGAACCATCCAGCAGCGATTCCGCGCCTGAGATATATTTTTTTATTACGCCAAAAAGCATGTCTATCGCTACCAGCGTAATAATAGTGAGCATCGCCCCGGTCACCGAAAAATCACTCCCCAGCAGCGCCTGCTGGGTTGCTTCACTAATTATTAAAAGCAGGATCAGGTCAAAGCTGGTCATTTGTAGCAGCGCGCGCCGCCCGGCAATTTTAAAGACCACCAGCAGGATCAAATAAATGGCTGCGGCCCTGAGGATCATCTCCATAACAGCCCCTTAAGGATAGATAAACTGCCAGAACGAAACCGCTGGCTCATTATTTACGGTAACAGAGGTAACGGCTTTTCCGGGCCGATCCGGGCTGGTATATAACCAGACCGAAAAATCCCCCTGGGATTTAACCTTGTTATATACCAGCAAAAGATCTGCCCCCTCGCTGTACATTTCATCGGGCTGCGGCCAGATATTTTCCGTTTCAAATCGGGCGGTATAATCATGGCCAATACGCAGGAGATAGCGACCGGCATCAGGCCGGTGCGAGGTTATTTTCAGCTGGATTTGATTTTGCAGGCGCCCAAAACGCTGGTAATCCACTTTCAGGCTATTTGTCGCGTTAGAAAGAGAGGTTTCACTAAAATAACCGCCGGAAAAAAGACCGGCAAGCGCAGCGGCAATAATAATCAGCAGCAGGCCAAAACCGAAACGATGACAAAAATCCTCAAATTGCAAAGCAAAGCGGCTCTGCTTTACACCGGGCAGCGGCTGCGAACTTTCTTCCAGTTTTGCCATATATCACCTTACCGTTCCGTTTATTAAAATTATGCAGCCAGATGATTTTTATAGATAAATTTGATTAAGACTGTTCCTGTTTGCAAAATAAAAAATAGCAACCAGGCTTAAACTGTCAAGTCAGTATTAACCAAGGAGTCAGTATGAAAATATCCGTCGCGCCCTTATTGTGTTGCCTTTTAATCCCCGCGGCCTATGCCGACGATAATGGTGGACTGAAAAAAGATGCTGCTCCCCCGCCGCCGCACTCGCTGGATGAGGGATATCGCGGTGCGGAAGAGGCTCGCTCTATGACCGTTGAGCAGGCAAAAGAGATGCACGATGGGGCCAGTATTTCCTTACGAGGGAATTTAATTGACGGCGGCGGTAACGATAAATTTAAATTCCGCGATAAAACCGGGACTATCGATACTATTATTCCGCAAGCCGTATTTGATGGTCGCGAAGTTCATCCCGATAACCTGATTAGCATCAGCGGCAGCCTGGATAAAAAAATGACGCCTCCGGTTGTACGCGTCGATCGTCTGCAGAAATAATCGTTAAATTTAACTTAAGTTTCGCGCGGGTGGCTGACTTTATCCGCGTGGAACCCCCTTCCCTGCTCTAACCTACCAGATTTAAGGATATCCCTACCCGCTATATGCCGGGCTTTAGGATTAATCCCCCTTTTAATACCCCGCCAATACTTAAACAATTTTACACTAATTCACATTGTCTCCTTTTTGCTTACACAGCCCGGACGCTTTCATGACAGCCCGACATAATAACGCCCTGATAATAGCGACGGCCGCCGGCCTGTCCCTGACGCTTTCTGCCCGCGCGGCGGAACCTGATAACCAGTTTATTATTCAACAACAGCGTCAGCGGGCCGTGGAGCAGCAGTTAACCCCGCCGGTGCCGGATGTGCGCCTTTCAGAGCCGTCGTCAGGTTTTGGCAAAATAGACTTCCCGACAGAAACCCCCTGCTTCCCTATTAACCGGGTAGAACTAAGCGGCCAGGAGGCTCTCCCCCACTGGCTGCCGCTGCAGCGTATTGCCGACCAGGCACAGGGGCGCTGCCTGGGCGGTAAAGGTATCAACCTGCTGATGAGCACGATGCAGAACCGCATTGTCGATCATGGCTGGATCACCACCCGCGTGCTGGCCCCGTCGCAGGATCTGAAAAGCGGCACCCTGAAGTTGACCATCGTGCCGGGCTATATCCGCCACGTGAAGCTGACCCCAGAGAGCGACGACTATATCCAGCTCTACAGCGCCTTCCCGGCGCACGAGGGCAATTTGCTGGATCTGCGCGATATTGAGCAGGGGCTGGAAAACCTGCAGCGTCTGCCCACGGTGGAGGCCAGCATGGAGCTGCTGCCGGGCGAAAAGCCGGGCGAGAGTGACGTAGTGATAACCCGTAAGCAGAGCAAGATGTGGCGTATTGGCCTGTCGCTGGACGACGCCGGTACCGAAACCACCGGCCGCTATCAGGGCGGCGTAACCCTGTCGCTGGATAACCCCTTTTCGCTGAGCGACCTCTTCTATATCTATGCCAGCCACGATCTCAACGACAAGAGCGGCAAAGGCAGCAAAAACTACACCGCCCACTACTCGGTGCCCTTTGGCTACTGGATGCTGGGGGTGACCGGCAGCGATTACGACTATCACCAGACCGTCGCCGGCGAGAACGGCGATTACCGCTATAGCGGCAAAAGTAAAAACCTCGACGTACAGCTCAGCCGCGTGCTGCACCGCAGCGGCTCGCAAAAAACCACCTTTACCTATGACGTGCTGGCGCGGGAGACCCGCAACTATATCGACGATACCGAAGTAGGCGTTCAGCACCGCCAGACCGCCGGCTGGCGGGTGGGGCTTGAGCATCGCCACTATATCGGCCAGGCGACGCTGGATGCGGGCGTCAGCTATCAGCGCGGCACCCGCTGGTTCGGCGCCCAGCCCGCGCCGGAGGAGTACTGGGGTGAGGCCACCGCCCTTGGCAAAATCACCCAGCTGAACGCCCAGCTCGATCTCCCTTTTGCCATCGGCACGCAAAACTTCCGCTACAACGTGCAGTACCTGCGCCAGATCAGCAATACGCCGCTGACCCCGCAGGAGCAGTTCGCCATCGGCAACCGCTGGACGGTGCGCGGCTTTGACGGCGAGCGCACCCTGAGCGCCAGCCACGGCTGGTATGTGCGAAACGATCTGGCCTGGCGCACGCCGCTGCCGAATCAGGAGCTCTACCTCGGCGCCGACTACGGCGAAGTGGGCGGCTACAGCGCAGATCTGCCCGTTGGCAAACACCTGGCCGGCGGCGTAGTGGGTCTGCGCGGTAACGCCTTTAACACCGGCTACGACCTCTTTGCCGGCACGCCGTTCTCAAAGCCGGACGGCTTCGAGACCAGCAACCTGACCCTCGGCTTTAACCTGAACTGGAGCTGGTAATGCGCGTTGGCAACCTGGAGATCAAAGCCCCGCTGCTGCTCGGTGGCGAAGAGAGCGAAGCCGAGGTGCTGGGCGCCAGCGTCTGGCTGTGGATGCACTCCCCCCTGCACCGGGACGCGCCCCTGCACGCCCTGCCGACCCTGCTGCTGCCCATCATTAAGCGGCGTCAGTACGTGCTGATTGCCAAAGACGATCGCCCGGTCTTTTTCCTCAGCTGGGCCTGGCTGAACGAAGAGGCGGAAGGGCGCTACCTCACCCGCCCGTCGATTGAGATGCGGGAAGAGGACTGGGACAGCGGGGATCGGGTCTGGTTCTGCGACTGGATCGCCCCCTTCGGCCACACCGCAGAAATGTATGCCCTGATGCGCCGGGACTTCTTTCCCGACCACGTCTGCCGCGCGCTCTATCACCGGGGCGCCGAGCGCGGCAAGCGCGTGATGCTCTTTCACGGCAACCGCGTCAGCCGCCAACAGGCCCGTGAGTGGCAACAGAATCATCCGCTCGCCGTGAGCCTGCCGGAAGCTTTTACAGGAACGAACCATGAATAAGAACCTCTACCGAATTGTCTTTAACAAAGCGCGCGGCATGCTGATGGTGGTGGCGGATATCGCCCGCTCCGGCCGCGCCGGTTCGTCCCGCGCTTCCGGTATCGGGCATACGCATAGCCGTCTGGTCGGCAAGGTAAGCACTTTAAGCTTCAGCCTGTGGCTGGCGATGGGAGTGGTACACAGCGCAGAGGCCGCGATAGTGGCCAACGCCGGGGCGCCCAAAAACCAGCAGCCGACGGTGATTAACAGCGCCAACGGCACGCCGCAGGTCAATATCCAGACGCCGTCGAAGGCCGGGGTATCGCGGAACAACTACACCCAGTTCGACGTGGACAAAAAAGGGGCAATCCTTAATAACTCGCATAAAAACGTGCAGACCAACCTCGGCGGCATGGTGGCGGGCAACCCGTGGCTCGCCCGGGGCGAAGCCAAAGTGATCCTCAACGAGGTGAGCTCCCGCGACCCGAGCAAGCTCAACGGCATGATTGAAGTGGCGGGTAAAAAAGCGCAGGTGGTGATCGCCAACCCGGCGGGCATCACCTGTAGCGGCTGCGGCTTTATCAACGCCAACCGCGCCACCCTCACCACCGGCCAGGCGCAGATGAAGGACGGCAACCTCACCGGCTTTAACGTCGAGCGTGGCGAGGTGGTGGTGGACGGCGCCGGAATGGACACCACGGGGGCGGATTACACCGACATCATTGCCCGCTCGGTGAAGGTTAACGCCGGGCTGTGGGCGAACGATCTGAAAGTTACCACCGGGCGCAACCGGGTGGACGCCGCCCACGAAAAAATCGAAAAAGGCAGCGAGGATCCGGCCAGCCGTCCGCAGCTGGCGGTAGACGTAGCCAGCCTCGGCGGGATGTACGCCGGTAAAATCCGCATGGTGGGCACCGAGCGCGGCGTCGGGGTGCGTAACGCCGGGGCCATCGGCGCCCAGGCGGGCAGCGTGACGATCTCCGCCGACGGGCGCATCGAGAACAGCGGCACCCTGCGCGCGGGCGACAGTGCCAGCCTGCAAACCGCAGGTGCACTCAACAACAGCGGGGTGATTACCGCCGCTAACAACGTGCGCGCGAGCGCCGCCAGCCTGACCGGCAGCAAAGAGAGCGTGCTGGCCGCTGGGGTGAAAAGCGACGGCAAGCTCGCCGACGCGGGCGATCTGGAACTCAGCACCAGCGGCCAGCTTAGCGCCCACGGGCAAAACCTGGCGGGGGGCAATTTGAGCGCCCGCGGCCAGGGGGTGGACGTCAGCGGCAGCCAGACCCAGGGTAAACGTCTCCTGCTGGACGGCGGCACCAAAGACCTTAATACCGCCAGCGCGAAGGTCAGCGCCGACGCCCTGACCCTGCGCAGCGGCAGGATGCTGAACAACGACGGCGGTTCTCTGGGAGCAAACGAGCTAACCCTGAGCGCCCGCGACCTCAGCAACCGTAAAGGCAACATCGTCCAGAGCGGCAGCGGCGACCTGGCGGTGAGCCTGCCGGGCAAAATCGATAACCGCCAGGGGCAGATCGGCGCGGCAAACGGCGTGCAGTTGAAAGCCGGGGCCGTGGATAATAGCAGCGGGAAGATCGTGGCGACAAACGGCGTGCGGCTGCAGGCCGGAGCCGTGGATAATACCAGCGGCAAGATCGTGGCGGTGGCGGGCAAAGCAGAGCTTGACGCCGACAGCCTGGATAACCGCCAGGGGCTGATCTCCGCCGCCGCAGGCGACGGGGTCATTACCGCCCACCAGGAGGTAAACAACACCGGCGGGCGCATCGAGGCGGCCAAAACCCAGCGCATCAGCGCCGCTAATCTCAATAACCAGCAGGGGACCATTGTTGCCGATGGCGCAACTATTGATCTTAACGGCGGCGAGTTTGCGAACCAGTCCGGCGCCCTGCTCTCTCAGGGTGCCTTGAACCTTGAGAGCGGCGCCCTGAATAACCAGGGCGGCTTCCTGGCGAGCGACGGCGATTTTAATCTTAACGCCAGCGCTATCGATAACAGCGGCGGCCAGATTGGCGCCAACCAGCGCCTGAGCGCCGGTTTCAACACCCTCGGCAATAGCGGCGGCGCGCTGAAGTCCGTAGGGGCCATGACCCTGAATGGCGGCCTGCTGGATAACAGCCAGGGCACTACCTTCTCCGGCGCTAGCCTGGCCTTTACCGGCGACACCCTTAACAACCTCGGCGGGCAGCTGGCGGCGGCAGAGAGCCTGTCGCTGAGCACCGGCGGCATCAATAACCAGAGCGGCGTCCTGCAGGGCGACGGGGTTAACCTCACCACCGGCGCGCTCGATAACGCCAGCGGCACCCTGAACAGCCTGGGGGCGCTTAACCTCTCAGCAGAACAGATTAATAACCAGGCGGGCACCCTGGCGGCAGGCGGCGCGGCGGATATCGCGGCGGCGGATCTCGATAACCGCAGCGGCGGGCGCGTCATCGGCGAGGCCGACACCGCCCTGCATACCGCCAGCCTGCAAAACGGCGGCGGGCAGATCCAGTCGGTGGGCGATCTGCTCCTCGACGGCGCCCAGGGGGTGTTGGATAACGTCTCCGGGCTTATCCGCAGCGGCAAACACCTGACCCTCACTGCCCTGAACCTTGTGAACCAGAACACCCTCGGCGAAAACCAGGGGCTGGAGGGCCAGAGCCTGACGCTTAATAGCGCGAATCTGGATAACCAGAGCGGCAGCATCCTGGCAACGACTGCGCTGACCATTGATAACAGCGGCGTGCTCAATAACAGCGCCGGGGCGCTGGCCTCGGGCGGTTCTCTGGATCTCAGCGGCAGCGCCCTGAACCTGGTGAACGCGGGCGGCACCCTGAAGGCGGGTAAAACGCTGAACGTGCGGGCGGATACCCTGGACGCCAGCGGCCAGCTGCTGTCGCTGGGTGATATGGATCTGCACAGCAACGCAGGCGTAAACAACAGCGGCGGCATCATCGCCAACGGCAACCTGACGTTCACCACCGCAGGCGATCTCACTAACGGCGGTAAGCTGATGGCGGGCAGCGCGCTTAACGTGCAGAGCGCGAACCTGACTAACCTCGCCAGCGGCGAAATCAACGCCGGGAGCACCACCCTGACCGCCAGCGGCACGGTATCTAACACCGGCCTGATCGACGGGATCAATACCCGCATTAACGCCGACACCCTCACCAACGTCGGCAGCGGGCGGATCTACGGCGACATGGTCGGGGTGAATAGCATCACCTTTAATAACCTTGCGGAAAACGGCACCGCGGCGACCCTCGCCGGGCGCGAGGCCGTCAACCTGGGGGTGCAGACCCTGAACAATCAGGACCACGCCCTGATCTACAGCGCTGGCAGCATGGCTATCGGCGGCGTGCTGGACGATAGCGGCGCCGTCACCGGACGCGCAGGGGCCATCAATAACCACAGCTCCACCATCGAGTCCGCCGGGGATATGGCGATTGCCGCCGGGCAGATTAACAACATCAACGACCATTTCTCCACCGAAGTGGTCCGGGTGTCGCAGGAAGATCTGACCGAGTACCAGCACTCGGGGTCAACCAACCGCTGGAAGGCGGGCGATGAGGGGGTGAAGGTCAACGGCAACTCCGCCGACGGCCTGCGCAACCTCAGCACCCCGGAAAAACCCGGCTCCGATAACGACAACTTCAACCAGTACGACTACACCCGCACGATCGACGAAACCCGCATCAAAGAGAGCGACCCGGCGAAGATCCTCGCCGGCGGCAATATGCTGCTGACCGGGGATAAGCTGTTTAACGACAAGAGCCAGGTTATCGCGGGCGGCACCCTGGCGACTGACCAGCTGGGCAGCGTGCAGAACGACGACGTGCCCGGCGAGCGTTACACCACCGACGAGGGCACCGTCACCCACTACTACCGCATTCGCCATAAGGGCAGCGATGAACAGGGTCGCGATCGCACGGCCTATACGCCGCCAACGGCTATTCAGAGCATCGCCCTGAAGCCGGGCCAACTGGTGAGCAACGGCAGCGTGGAGGGCAGCAACCTCAGCATTACCCCGCTGGTATTGCAGGGAACGGACGTGGCGATTGGTCAGGCGGCGGGCGTACAGCCTGCCCCGCAGCAGAGCGTTTCGCCGGGCGAGCCGGTGACCCCGCCCGCCCGCCAGCAGTTTGAAGTGACCCCGGCCGACGGCGCGATCCGCATTATCGGCCCCAACACCACCCTGCCGGACAACAGCCTGTTTAAGGTTAACCCCTCGGCGGACGTTCCTTACCTGGTGGAGACCGATCCGCGCTTTACCAACGAGCGCCAGTGGCTCGGCAGCGACTATATGCAGGACGCCTTTACCGCCGATGGCGACAGCACCCTTAAGCGGCTGGGCGACGGCTACTACGAGCAGCGTCTGATCCGCGAGCAGGTGATTGGCATCACCGGCCAGCGCTATCTGGATGGTTACAAGAACGACGAGGAGCAGTACAAGGCGCTGATGGACCGCGGTATCACCTTCGGCAAAGCGTACAACCTGAAGCTCGGCGTGGCGCTCACCCCGGAGCAGATGGCGCTACTGACCGGGGATATCGTCTGGCTGGTCAATACCCAGGTGAAAATGCCGAACGGTTCGATGGAGACCGTGCTGGTGCCGCAGGTCTACGCCAAAGTGAAACAGGGTGACATCGACGGCTCCGGCGCGCTGATTGCCGGTAACAACGTGTCGATGAAGCTCAACGGCGACCTGTTCAACAGCGGCACCATTGCCGGGCGCAAAGTATTGCAGCTGGATGCCGACAACATCATCAACCAGACCGGCACCATTCAGGGGGCGGACGTCAACCTGAACGCCCGCACCGATATCAACAATATCGGCGGCACCATCGTGGGCGACAGCAGCGTGCTGGCCAGCGCCGGGCGCGATATTAACCTGGCGACCACAACCACCAGCGCCGCCAGCGTCAATGGCGAGAACAGCTTCGCCCGTACCACCATCGACAGCGTCTCCGGCATTTACGTGCAGGGCGACAACGGCAAGCTGGCGCTGCAGTCCGGGCGGGATATCACCCTCACCGGCGCGCAGGTGATCGCCAGCGGCGAGAACGGCAAGGCGCAGCTGGTGGCCGGGCGTGACGTTAACCTGAACACAGTGGAGACCGCACGCGCTGATAGCCTGGTGTGGGATGCGGACAATAGCCTGAAGCAGAGCAGCCGGGAGAACAACGGCAGCGCCCTGAGCGGCACCGGCGGCGTGTCCGTGCAGGCGGGTAATGATATCAACGCCCGTGCCGCCCGCGTGACCTCCGACGGCGCGCTGGCGCTGGCCGCCAAAAACAACATCAACATCGAAGGGGTGCTTAACGACGACCAGCTCGACGAGCGGCATAAGGTGGTGGGCGGCAACGGCTGGCTCTCGAAAACCACCACTAAAACCCGCGATACGGTGGATCGTCAGACCGTTCAGGGCAGCGAACTGAGCGCCGGTTCGGTGAATATCGCCGCCGGCAACGACCTTACCGTGGCAGGCAGCAGCGTGGTTGGCACCAGCGACGTGGCCCTGCGCGCCGGTAACGATCTGACCCTGACCACCATGGGCGGGCGCAACGATGAGTCCCACCTCAAAGAAGAGAAGAAATCGGGCCTGATGAGCTCCGGCGGCCTCGGCTTTACCGTAGGTTCGCGCAAAGAGAGCGTCGATCAAGCCAGCCAGGCGCTGGCGGGACAAGGCTCGCTGGTGGGCAGCCTGCAGGGGGATACGGTACTGATGGCGGGGAACGACTATCGCCAGACCGGCAGCACCGTCTCGTCGCCCAACGGCAGCGTGGGGATCCAGGGGAAAAACGTCACCATCGAGGCGGCGGAGGATACCTACGCGTCGCAGTACAAACGCACCGTTGAACAGAAAGGCTTTACCCTGGCCGTTAACGTGCCCGTGGTGTCGGCGCTCCAGAGCGCGCTTAACTCCACGCAAAACGTCGGCAAGAGCAACGACGATCGTATCAACATGCTGGCCGCCGCTAACGCCGCCTGGGACAGCGCCCGCGCCGCCAGCGCCATGATGAACACCGCCCAGGGGCTGATGGCGGACGGCGCCCAGGCGGCGGCGCAGAACGTAAGCGTGTCGCTGACCTATGGTCAGAGCAGGCAGAGCCAGACCGATACCACCGACAGCACCTCAGCGCTGGCGAGCAAAGTGAATGCGGGTCAGAAGGCGGTGGTGGTGGCCACCGGGGGCGAGCGGTCGGATATCAATATTATCGGCTCGGACGTGAGCGGCAGACAGGGCACCACCCTGTTCGCCGATAACGATATCAATATCCTCGCCGCCGAACAGCAGCGCCATGATCGCTCGAATAACGCCTCCAGCGGCTGGAACGCGGGCGTGGCGGTGAGCTACGGCCAGGGCGGCGCCTCCTTTGGCGTGACCGCAGGCGCCAACAAAGGCAAAGGCTACGGCAACGGCGATGAGCTCTCGTGGCGTAACAGCCACGTCGGGGATATGGACAGCCAGACCACCCTCATCAGCGGCGGCGACACCACCCTGCGCGGGGGACAGCTGCTGGGCAAAGGGGTGGACATCACCGCTCAGAACCTCAATATCGAAAGCCTGCAGGACACCATGACCTACAAAGGCGAGCAGAAGAGCATGGGTGGCCAGGTGACCGTCGGCTACGGCTTTGCCGCTTCGGGCAACTACGGCCAGTCGAAGGTAAATGCCGACTACGCCTCGGTGCAGGAGCAGTCCGGCGTCTTCGCCGGGGCCGACGGCTATAACATCAACGTGAAGGATCATACCGATCTGGTGGGCGGGTTGATTACCTCCAGCGAGAGCGCCGAGCTGGCGGGCAAAAACCAGTTCAGTACCGGTACCCTGAGCTGGCGCGACGTGCACAATACCTCGGAATTTGAGGGTAACGGTTTTGGCGTCGGCGGCTCCATGAGCATGAATGCCGATCTGGGGCTCGGGGATAACGCCGCGCCTCAGAGCGGCAAAACGATCACCGACCAGAACGGCAATACCCACCTGGCGACCGGCGCCGCGTCGCTGGATAAAAATATCACCTTCGGCATCGGGCACGACAGCGGCAGCGATAGCTCGGTTACCCGCAGCGGGATCAGCACCGACAATATCACCATCACCAGGCCGGACGGGCAACAGCAGGCCGTTGAGGGAGTGAAGACCGATATCACCACCGAAACGGCGGCGGCCAACTCCGGCGCGCTGGCGAATAATTTCGACAAGGACGAGGTGTTCAAAGAGCTGAACCTGCAGGTGAACGTAACACGTGATTTCAAAGAGAATGCCAACCGCCAGATTGGCGAGTATCTTGATGACAAGCAGGCCGCAGCCCGTAAGAATCTCCAGGACGCCATCAAAACCGGCGATAAAGCGAAGCAAGATGCGGCGATGGAGGATATCTATAAGCTGCAATATCAGCGCCGCTTCCTGCAAACGCTGGTGGGTGTCGTTGCCGGGTCGCCGGATGCTGCGATAACCCAGGGCACGCTGTCGCTGGCGGCGACGAAAATGCGTGAAGAAACGCTTAAAAACTCCCTGATCTCCCCGGGGGTCGTCGATAGAGACGGCAACGTGATCAGTAATGTCTCCGGCCCAAGCGACGGACTGTACGACGGCGTTAAGCTCGGTGGCGTCCGCGTTGGCCTCGACTTCATCTGCGGCGATAACAACACCCGCTGCGTAAATGATGAGAATAACAATCACGCCCTTATCCTCGACGACAAAGGCCGGGTTCAGTACAGAGGGGATGAACGTCATAAGACGTTCGACGCCCTGCTGGAGGACCGTAAGTTATCTGCCGGGCTGTACGGCCCGACCGGCGGGTTCCAGGGCGGCGTGGGGATGATGAACTCGTGGACCTATTCGCCTGGCTCCTTCCTCGACGATCTGGTGGAAAGCTATGCCGGTACCCATGATTTGGTAGGCGGCCAGCTGCCCGGTTTTTATGATGGTGAAGGGAATACCGCCCGGGCTCGCAGCCCGCTGGCTGACGTAGCTGCCAATACCTGGACCGTCGCAGCTATTCCGGTTGCCACACCGTTTGCCATGAGCGAGCTGGTGTCGCCTGAGCTGCTGCAATTTATTTTCTCAACCTCTCAGTAAGTGAGCGAAACATGAAAAAAAGTCTGCTGGTTCTGTTCCCCCTCCTGCTCACCGGCTGCGTGGTGGGCAATATGGACTCAACCGATTATCAGTACGTGAAATACGCCCAGACCTTCCAGAAGCTGGATAAAACCGGGCGTACCGACACCGCTCAGCGCAAAGAAGATCTTTACAGCTGCGGGGTGCCCAGACGCGCCAATCTGGATGACGGTAGCTGGAACGGGGGCAGTGCCCGGCCAGGGCAAACGCTTCAGGAAGTGGTTGCCAGAGAAGAGAAAATCTCAGGCTGCATGAAAGCCAAGGGCTACAAGGTCTATGGCTTCGATGAGTGCGGCCCGCTTAAAGCGCCGAGCGGGCTTTGCCCTAATTAATTCGCTTCCTGTATATGAAGCGCCATGCTTTTATTGCCTTTTCGACGCGGTGGGAAACCCTGTATGTCACTAACTATTGCTGAAATACAACGTCAAGTTGATGAGATGATTTTACGAGCAGGTTTCCCAACGCATTCAGTCAATGTTTGTTCTGCGCCCTATGGTGATGGCACCCCCTATATTTCATTCGAAAATGATTTATATAATTATATTTATTCAGAAAGAGGGTATGAGCTCTCCCGAAAAGTCACCCGCTCTTTAAATACGCTGCTTTATTGGATAATGTCCGAATTCGCCTATCAGATTGCCTACCAGTATGAGTTAGAGCACAGGATTAAAGACCGGGATGGACGGCGCATCGCTTTTCCAAAATTTATTGAAATAATGGCGTATATGAACCCAGCCTGGGAGTCAGAAGCGCGATATGAAATTCAAAAAATTCTGGCGGAAGCACCTTACGACGATAGCCTTTATACAATGAATGATTAAACCCTGGCCGATAGCGCAGTGCTTCATGCATTTATCGGTCAAGCCCTCCGGGCAAGGTAATGAGACGATGGTAAAGGTGGAAACACTCAGGATAAATATTAACTTTACCTGCCATAAACAAAACTCATATTGGCAATTCATCACAAGGCCCCGCAAATGAAAATATTTCCAATCTTGTTCTGTTTCACACTCAGCGGCTGTGTTGTCGGGAATATGGATTCAACCGACTATCAATATGTGCGCTATGCGCAAACTTTTCAGAAGCCAGGTGTAAATGGTTACACCGATAATGAGCAGCGTAAAGAGGATCTCTACAGCTGCGGCGTAGACAGAAAGGCTAACCTGGACGACGGCAGTTATAACGGCGGCAGCTCCACCCGGGATCAGACACTTCAGGAGGTCCTGGCCCGAAACGATAAGATATCGAGCTGCATGAAAGCCAAAGGCTACAAGGTCTACGGCTACGATGAGTGCGGCCCGCTTAAAGCGCCGACCGGGCTTTGCCCTAATTGATTTGACAACCCTCTCCATGGAGAGGGAGCAAAGCAACGGACATTACAGACTGCGGTGTGCCTGCATAATATGGGCGATAAACTGGGTTAACTTCGGCAGCGGCCGCAAATCCTGACGCCACAGCAGATGCACCGGTCGGGGCTGCGGCGTGTAATTTTCTAAAACACGTATAAGCCTGCCGCTCGCCAGCGCGTCCGCCACCAGCACCTCCGGCTGCAGCAGCAGTCCCGCCCCGGCAATTGCCGCCATCCGCAGCCCGTAGCCGTCGTTGCAGCGCAAAATCGCATCCCGTTTCCAGCGCACCTCCCCTTCTGCGCCGGGCAGCCGCCACTCGTTGCGGGCGGTCCACACCGTATGGGAGAGACAGAGATGATCCACCAGATCGGCCGGCGATTGCGGCGTGCCGTGGCGGGCTAAATAGTCCGGCGCGGCGCAGATGGTCATCCGATAGGGACAGAGGTATTTCGCCACCAGATCCTCGTTATGGATCTCGCCGATGCGGATCGCCAGGTCCACCCCCTCCTCTACCAGATCGACCATGCGGTTGGTGAGATCCAGTTCGACGCGCACCTCGGGATAGCGCTGCAAAAAGGTGGCGGTGAGCGGCGCGATCACGCAGCCGCCAAAGGAGGTGGGCGCCGTCACGCGTAGGGTGCCCGCGGGGGCGGCGCGCAGGCGCTCAACCGAACCTTCCGCAATAGCGACCTGCTCGATGACCCGCTTCGCCTCGTCGAAGTAAACCCGCCCGGCATCGGTCAGGCTCTGGCGGCGGGTGTTGCGCTCCAGCAGCCGCGTGCCGAGCCGGGCCTCAAGCTGCGCGATGTACTTACCCACCATCACCGCCGACATCTCCAGCCGGGCGGCGGCCCCGGTAAAACTGCCGCTCTCCACCACCGCGATAAAGGTCTCCATGCCGCGAAGCTTATCCATATTGCAAACCTCTGGTTAGTAATCTTCTAACTTTAGGCCAGTTTATCCGATTATTTATTTATTAAAGAATGGAGGCTCACTACAGAAGGAGTCGGCTATGAAAATCGTGATTATTGGTGCCAGCGGTACGGTCGGTAAGGCCGTCGCAGAAGAGCTAAGTCGTCGTCACGAGGTGATCCGCGTCGGGCGCACCCGGGGCGATGCACAGGTGGATATTACCTCCCAGCAGAGCGTGCAGGCGCTGTTTGAAAAAATCGGCAGAGTGGATGCGATTGTCTCCGCCAGCGGCGGCGTGCATTTTGGCCCGCTCATGGCCATGAGCGACGACGAGTTTAACCAGGGACTACAGGATAAGCTGCTGGGCCAGGTGCGTCTCGCCCTGACCGGGCAGCACTATCTGAACGACGGCGGCTCTATTACCCTGATAAGCGGCATTATTGCCCAGGAGCCTATTGCCCAGGGGGTGAATGCCACCACGGTGAACGCGGCGCTGGAAGGCTTTGTTCGCGCCGCGGCGTGCGAGCTGCCGCGCGGGATCCGCATCAACCTGATTAGCCCGACGGTGCTGACCGAATCGGCCGAAGCCTACGACGGCTTCTTCCCGGGGTTTGAGAGCGTGCCCGCCGCGACCGTGGCCCAGGCGTATCGGCGCAGCGTGGAGGGGGTGCAGACCGGGCGGGTGTATCAGGTGGGGTATTGAGATTTGTGCGGTCTGGGCCCCTCACCCCGGCCCTCTCCCCATAGGGGAGAGGGAGTAAAAGCTTCCACCCGACTTTGGAGAGAGGGAGTAAAAGTTCGCATCCGGCTATAGGGAGTGGCTGTAACAGTTCCCTCTCCCCTATGGGGAGAGGGTTAGGGTGAGGGGATAAATCAGCCCACCGTCCCCCACACCAGGTTGCCCTTATGGAAGGTGGCGGTGCGCGGTGAAATGCGCGCTACCGCCTCGGCGGAGCAGGAGGCGTCCACCAGCACAAAGCTGGCCTCATCCTGCGCCTTCGGCCAGACGCGCTCGCCTTTGTCGTTCAGCGGCAGCACGTCGCCGGTGGCGATGCCTAATGCGCGGGAGAGCGTCTGCTCGTTGGGGCGGATATAGAGCTGGGCGTAGAGGTTGGCTTTCTCCAGCATGTCCCCCAGGCCGTAAGGCGACCAGTGGTCAATCACGCTGTCGGTGCCGGTCATGACAAACACCCCTTTCTCCCGCAGCTGCTTCAGCGGCATATGCAGGGTGCCGATGGGCACGGTAGAGGCGATGGTCACCTGCTGGGCCGCCATGCGGGTAGCTATCTCATCCACCTGCTGCTCGTTAAGCGTCGCCAGGGCGAAGGCGTGGCTGATGGTCAGCTTGCCCTTCAGCTCGGGGGTTTTCTCCACGGTTTCAACCATGTAATTAACCGCCGCCACGCCCGCCGGGCTGGTTTCGTGCAGGTGAATATCCACCCCTTTGTCATAATCCAGCGCAATCTGGAACATCAGATCGAGGGATTTCTCCATCGCACCGTCGACGTTAGTGGGATCCAGCCCCCCCACGTAGTGGGCCCCGGCCTGCATCGCCTCGCGCATCAGGGATTCCGATTTCGAGAGCAATAAACCGTGCTGGGGGAAGGCGACAATCTCACACTCAAACCCGGCTTGACGACGGGCCAGCACCGCCTGGAGGTTTTCCAGATTCTTCAGGCCGGAGGTGGGCTCAATATTGCAGTGGCTGCGGGCGATGGTGGAGCCCTTCGACTGGATCAGGTTGATTAACTTTTCGGCCCGCTCCTGGGTGTAGGGCTGTAATTCCGGCAGCAGCTTTTGCTCGAGGCGGATCATGTCCTGAATGGTGGTGCCCGCCGGGCGGTTAAGCGAGCGCCACGGCCCGCCGTAGAAGGTTTTATCCAGATGGATATGCATGTCGCGCATCGCGGGCAGCAGCAGCTTGCCGCCAGCGTTATAGTGCGGCAGCGCGGCGTCCGGGTGGCTGTTGTTATCCAGCAGGGCGGTGATTTTGCCGTCCTTGATCTCAAGTGTTTTTAGCCCGGTGCGGGTGCTGGTCGCCACATCGCCGTCAAAGTTAAACCCCTCTTCCAGCAGCACGTTATCCAGATAGTAATGTTTTGCGGTGATGTTCATCGGTTTGCCCGTCTCGCTCTGTTTTGCCGTGTCAGCAGCATAAGCGACAGAGCCGGTGGCGCCAAAAAGCGCGCAGGCGGTGACCATTTTGCCGCTCTGGCTGATAAACTCCCGGCGGCTTTTATTGTCGTTCATTGTCTCTTCCTTTTCGTTACGCATTCACAATGTGGGTACCGGTCTCGCCGCGCAGCGCCGCGGGCAGGCACTCCGGCGAAGTGATGATCACCCGCTTTCCGCCCTGGCGCAGAAAATCCAGCGAGGCGACGATTTTCGGCAGCATGCTGCCCGCCGGGAAGTGCTCCTCCTCCACGTAACGCATCATCTGCGCCACGTTAACCTGCTCCAGCGCCTGCTGGTTGGGCTTACCAAAATTGATGCATACCCGCTCCACGCCGGTGGTGATCGCCAGCACGTCGGCCTGGATCTCCCGGGCCAGCAGCGCGGTGGAGAGATCTTTATCGATCACCGCATCCACGCTCTGGTAATCGCCCTGCTCGCTGCGAACCACCGGAATGCCGCCACCGCCCGCGCCAATCACCACAAAGCCCTGTTGCGTCAGGGCCTTAATGGCGTCGGCCTCGACGATGCGCACCGGTTGGGGCGAAGCCACTACCCGGCGATACCCGCGGCCAGCGTCCTCAATAAAATGCCAGTCGGGATGGGTGCGTTGCAGCTCATCACGCTGGGCTTCGCTGAAGAAGGCGCCAATCGGCTTGGTGGGATGGGTAAAGCCGGGGTCGTTTTTGTCCACCTCCACCTGGGTGACCACCGTCACCGCTTTCTTCTCGCCCCGGGCGGCCAGGCGGTTGTTCAGCGCCTGCTGGATCAGATAGCCGATGCCGCCCTGGGTATCCGCTACGCAGTTCGCCAGCGGCGTTAAGGGTAGCCCTTCCCGCTCGTGGGCGATCTCGGCCCGGCGCAGATCCAGCCCCACCTGCGGGCCGTTGCCGTGGGTGAGGACGATATCGTAGTCGGAGGCCAGCATCTCCAGCACCGATTCCGCCACCGCCTTTACCGCCTGCGCCTGATGTTCAATCGACTGGCTGGCGTTATCCTTGATAATGCTGTTGCCGCCGATGGCAACGACCATGAGTTGTTTCATGTGGTTTCCTTAACAATGTGCGGTCTGGGTCCCTCACCCTAACCCTCTCCCCAAAGGGGAGAGGGGACGATTACTCCCTCTCCCCTTTGGGGAGAGGGCCGGGGTGAGGGGACAAATCAGGCTTCAGAAATCGGTGCCACACCACGTACCACTTCCCTGCTATCCAGGAAATGCTTCAGCACAAACATGGCGCCCATCATCAGGTAGGCCGTAACGAACATCAGCGAGCTGCCCTCGGCAAAGCCCACCGTCGGGGCGTGGATCGCGCCAAACAGCGCAAGTATTGCCCCGCCTGCCGCCGCAACGGCGCCGCGCAGCGGTTTGTTGATGATGGCGAAGATGGCGATACAGCCCCAGAGCATGCTGGCAAGCGGTGCGCCGCTGCCCAGATGGACCAGGCCTTCGTAGTAAATGCCCTTGCTGTGCAACACCTCGGTGCCAATTTTCGCCGCGCTGGTGCCCGCCGCTCCCATCACGCTGTTCATCATGGTCATCGCCCAGTTGGCGATCCACGGGAAAAGGCAGATGAAGATCACCGGCACCTCCACTTTGGGGGTTTCCCTTACCACCTGGTTAGCGGTGACTACGCCGATAAAGACCAGAATCGGCACGATGGCTGTCATCGGGATAATGGCGAGCATAAAGGCCCCCAGCCCGAACAGCGGTACGATAAACATGGTTACCCCGGAGGCCAGGGTATAGCCGATACTGGCCCCCATCGCTTTCCAGCCCGCGTGGCCCACATATACCGTAACCGGGAAGGGATTCCCCATCAGGCAGCCGAGCATCGAGGCCAGGCCGTTGGCGAGCATCACTTTGCGCGTCGGGTACTCGTCCCCCGCCGCGTGGGCGCTTTCGATGTTCTCGAGATCAAATATGTAGTTCGCCAGCCCCAGAGGTACGGCGGAAGCGAGGTACGGCAGGGCATGCGGCAGCCCCTGCATAAAGCCATCGATATGCACCTGCGGCGGGTTAAAGCCGAACGACGACATCGAGGCCTTAATCGCCTCCGGGCTTTGCAGGCCGGAGATCCATGCAAGCAAAGTACCGGCAACCAGCAGCAGCAGTCCGGTGGGAATTTTGGCGAAGATCGGCTTTTTGCCAAACCAGTTAATGAAGATCAGCAGCAGCACGATGAAGGAGACGGTCGGGGCTTCAAAGGCTTGCAGCATCGGGTTCATCGCCAGCAGCAGCAGGCCAAGGCCCGACAGGCACGAGAGCAGCACGGTGCGCGGGATCATCCGGCGGATGGTCTCCCCCAGAAACGACCCGCCCGCCAGGATCATCGCCTCCACGAAGCACCACACCAGGCCAATCTGGATAGCAAAATCCGCGTCGCCGGTCTGCTGATAAACCGGCATCAGCACCAGAAAGGTGACGGTAAAGATCGACGGCGCGCTGGGGCCGGACGGCAGCGCCGTCACGTCGCTGCGCCCGGTCTGGCGCGCCATCTGCAGGCCAAACCACGCGTAGCAGATGCTCGCGACCAGTACCGCCAGCCCGAAGGCTGGCGCGATGCGTCCATAAACAATCTCCTTCGGGATGCCGACGACAAAAATGAGCAGCCCCATCATGGTCAGCAGATTGGTCAGGTTGTTGGTCATCAACCCGAAATATGCCGCCCAGTCACCTCTTTTCCACTCCAGTTTCATGTTTTTCATGGATGCTCACCTTAAAGGAAATAGCGATCGCGGAAGGCCAGAAGCGCCTTTTCAAAACAGCTAAACGGCGGGTGAACGATGCCCGCCCCAATCATGCCGATGCCGGCGTCTTTGTGGGCGATGGCGGTATTGATCACCGGCAGAATGCCGCTGCCCGCTACGCGGGTAATGTCGATAGCCGTCGGAATGCCCATAAAGGAGAGCAGCGGAATGGTGACGTTCGGGTTTTCGCCGAGGGTGATTTCGCGCATCTGGCGGGAAAAGTCGATGGCTTCCTCCACCGTGCCGCCCACCAGGGCCACAATCGCTGGAGCCGTCGCCATGGCAAAACCGCCGATGCCGTAAGTTTCGGTGATGGCGCTGTCGCCAATATCCAGCCCGGAGTCTTCCGGCTTGTAGCCGGCGAACATCGGACCAATCACCTGCTGTGCCGGGCCGGTGAACCACTGCCCCGGCAGGCCGGAGACCCGCAGGCCAAACTCGTAGCCGTTGCGCGCCATAGTGGTGACCACGGTGCTGTACTCGATGCCGTGGGCGGCATCCAGCGCGGCTTTGCACATCGCCATCCAGGTGGGGCCGGAGAAGTAGTCGCTGCTGGCGACGAATTCAAACACCTGCCGCTGCTGCTCTGTTGGATAGCCCGCCTGAATCAGCCCCGGGGTTAACGCCTGAATCAGCAGGGTGGTGCCCGCGTTATTGCGGTTATGACACTCGTCGCCCATGTGCAGCGCCTGGGCCAGCATCAGGCGCAGATCTATCTCGCCAATAATCTTCATGGCGTCGCGCAGCATCGGGCCCAGCACGTCGCGCATCCAGTTCAGCCGGTCAATCACGCTCTGGTCGTTGGCCCCCATGCGCAGGATTTTCGCCATCTGCTCGCTGAGGTTGGTGAAGGCGCGGTTGCCGTAAGTTTTGTTCTCGACGATATGCATAAACATCGAGGCGGAGGTGACGCCCGCCATCGAACCCACGCAGTCGTGCTCGTGGCACGGAGAGAAAGTGATCTCGCCGGAGGCCGCCAGCCGTGCCGCCTCGTCGAGATCGTTCGCCAGCCCTTCAAAGACCAGCGCCCCGGTCACCGCACCTTTCATGGCGCCGCACATGTTTTCCCACGCCACCGGCGGACCGGCGTGCAGGATGGTGGTGCGGGTCATGCCCGGCACCACGTTGATGGCTTGGTCATAGCCCACCAGCATCGGATGCGACTGGATAATGCGCTCAAGGGCGATTTTGTTGGCAGCGGCAATTTTTTCCGCCAGCGGTTTCTCTGCCAGCTGGTCGAGGGCTTCCACCACCTGCATATTGCCCTGCCCCGGCGGCGTCCAGCCGAGCTGGGTCACCGGAACGTGCTGTTTTTTGAGATCATCGCTGAACATCGCAATACCGACGTTAATCACGTTCAGCGGCTGGTTAAATAAGGTGGTCATTATGCGTTCTCCCCTTTGCAGACAAATTCACGCGCCAGTAATCCGGTGTTGGTACTGCTGCTGGCCCAGATCACGCCGGCATCGGTGAGCAGCTGGCACTGCTGCGCCAGCGACTGGGGATCCTGGTCGGTACCCAGCACGTAGCCGAGAATTTCCAGCGGGCGGTTATCGGCCTTCGCAATCG
>DKMV01000119.1 GCA_002469605.1 Leclercia sp. UBA7405 | reverse complement strand
CGCATGCAGGGCTTTATCATTACCCAGGACTACGGTCACCGCATCGACGAGTTTCAGCAGGAGATGGGGCGCTGGGTGAAAGAGGGCAAAATTCACTATCGCGAACAGGTCGTCGAGGGGCTGGAAAATGCGCCTGACGCATTTATCGGTCTGCTGGAAGGTAAAAACTTTGGCAAAGTCGTGATATGCGTCGCGGAAGATAACTAATAGTCCCGGATATGGCGGAGCGATCCGCCATAATTAATTGGGCAAAACGGCAAATAACGTCTTTAATTATAACACCACAGAATAATCAATCCGTCCTGAACGGAACACATTCGTTTAATACGCAATAAACTTTAGACCTATTTTTTAGATTTACTTTTGACGAATACCAGGCATGCAGATACAGGATATATCGTACCCATAGCGGCTCGCTGTGGACTATAAAGTTGTGTGTTGGTTACGGGAATTGAACATGCTGGATTTGGATAATTTAGAGAAAGCGCAAAGAATGAGCCTGACGATGCAGGTTGAGGTAAGTCTGAAAGGTGCATTGATTGCCGGCGCGCTTAAGCCGGGTGCACGGCTGGTCACCAAAGAGATTGCGGATAAACTGGGAACCAGCATCACGCCGGTTCGCGAAGCGCTGCTGCGGCTGGTCTCCGCCGGTGCGCTACACGCTACGCCGGCACAGGCATTTCTGGTGCCGGAAGTCACCCTCGAACGCTATAACGAAGTGAATGCCATCCGTAAAGAGCTGGAGGGCATGGCGGTGGCGGCCGCGTGCGTAAAGATGACCCCCGAGCGGATCGCCACCCTGACAACGCTGTCCGACAAATTCCACGAGGCGATGACCAACGGCGAAGTCGAGCGCGCGCTGCACGCTAACCGGGCTTTTCGCTTCACCCTTTATCACTACGCGGACATGCCGATCCTGACCTCGCTGATTGAACAGCTTTGGGTGCGCATCGGGCCCTGTTTTAACTGCCTTTATGAACAGAGTATGGATCTGCCGTGCTCCACCTACCGCTATGATGATCTGCTCAACGCGCTGGAGCGTGGTGACGTTGAGGCCAGCCGGGCCGCAATGGATAAAGCCATCGACGAGGCGAACGACCTTCTGACAAAGCAATATTTTTAGCCTTACGGGTGAGCCTTATTCCCCGCCATTAATAACGGTAAATAACGTTATGTCACTATTTTCCGGCGGCCTTCAGGCTGTCGGGATGGCTATTTATTTTTTTCACTCATAAGACCAGCTGGCTATTAAATAACCGCCGCTCCTGCCGATAAAAGAAAAAGGCATAGTTGCCTTATAAGGAGCAAGGAATGAGTGTCAGCCAACGATTACGTAATATAAAAATGAGCAGAAAGCTCGCAGCGGGTTTTGGGGTGGTATTGCTGTTGGTCGCGGTGTCGACCCTGATGAGCGTACTGCGTTTTAAAGAGATCCGCGACGTCTATCAGCAAACCAACCTGATCTATAACATCAACATCGAAGTCTTCCAGGCCAAGATTAACCGTCTTAAGTTCCTCTATAACGGCGACGAAAAGTCCGGCCAGCTGATGGCGGATTACGTCAGGCACGCCGGGGAGCTGACCGCCGAGGCCCAGCGGCTTGAGTGGACCGCCAAAGAGAAACCCGTTGTTGACGCCATCGCCGGACACCTGGCCCGCTTTGGCAGCAGCGTGGCAGAAATGCAGTCCGCGATGCAGGCCGTTAATAATAATAAAAACGATCCGGCGGCTATCGCGGCGCTGAAGGCGGCGGAAGAGAAGGTGAAGACGGACGGGGATGACAGCAGCGCCGCTATCCGCGACATCATCGCGATGGTGAAGCGCCACAACGACGCCCTGGCCTACAGCTCCAGCACCATTACCGCCATTGTCGGCCTGGTGGCGATCCTGTTTGGGATTGTTATCTCCTGGTGGGTAACGCGCCAGATCACCCGTCCGGTCAAACACAACCTGCAGCTGGCGGAACGTATTGCCAGCGGCGACCTCAGCTCTGAAATCCAACCGCAGGGAGAGGACGAACTGGGCAAGCTCACCGGCGCAATGGGGCGGATGAACGACAAGCTGCGGGCAATGATTGGCGAGGTGCGCAGCAGCGTCTCCCAGGTATCGCTGGCGGCGAGCGAAATCGCCGAGGGCAATACCGATCTCTCGTCGCGCACCGAGCAGAAGGCCGCCGCCGTGGTACAGACCGCCGCCAGTATGGAAGAGCTGACCGCGACGGTGAAAAACAACGCCGATAACGCCCGCCACGCCAGCCAGCTGGCGGCGGAAGCCTCGAACACCGCCACCCAGGGCGGCCGGGTGATGCGCGAAGTGGTCAGCACCATGAGCGATATCAACACCAGCTCGCAGAAGATTGCCGATATCACCGCGGTGATTAACAGCATCGCCTTCCAGACCAATATCCTGGCGCTCAACGCCGCCGTGGAAGCGGCCCGCGCGGGCGAGCAGGGCCGCGGTTTTGCGGTGGTTGCCAGCGAGGTGCGCAGTCTTTCCCAGCGCAGCTCCCAGGCGGCGAAAGATATCGAACAGCTGATCAGCGAATCGGTATCACGCATCAGCACCGGCAGCGATCTGGTGGCGAAAGCCGGGCAGACCATGGAGCAGGTGGTGGACTCCGTGACCCGCGTTAACGACATTATGGGGGAGATCTCCTCGGCCTCTGAGGAGCAGAGCCGCGGCATTGAACAGATTTCACGAGCGGTGATGGAGCTGGATACCACTACCCAGCAAAACGCCTCGCTGGTGGGGGCCTCCTCTACGGCGGCCGGGGCGCTGGAAGATCAGGCCCGCCTGCTGGAGTCGCTGGTGGCCGCCTTCCGCCTGGAGCAGCAGGGGCAGATGGCGTAAAACAGAACCGGCAGCCTGGGCTGCCGGTCTTATATCACTCGAAGCGATACGAGACGGATAAACCCACCCCGTAGTTGCGCCCCGGCGACGGCTCGTAGTAACGACCGTTAGATTCGTTCACGATCACCGAACCCACGTACTCTTTGTCGAACAGGTTATCCACCCGGCCAAAGACGTCCATGCCCCAGTTCCCCATATTGAACTTATAGCCGGTGTTCAGGCCGACCAGGGTGTAAGAGGGCGCTTTGGCAGTGTTCTCGTCGTCCGCCATGATGTCGCTCATGTAGCGCACGTCGGTGCCCGCATACCAGCCCTCGACGGGCTGCCAGCCGAAGGAGGCAAAGCCCATATTGCGCGCGATGCCCGGCATCCGGTTGCCGTTACAATCTTCGCCCGAGCAGACGTTGCTGCGGTAGGTGGCGTCCAGATAGGTCCAGGCCATCTTCAGCTTCCAGTTTTCACCGAACTGCTGGTCGAGGGCCAGCTCAACGCCCTGGCGGCGGGTTTGACCGGCGTTTTTATAGCTGGTGCGGCCCCCCGAGCTGGCGTCTACCACGATCTCATCGTCGGTGTCGGTGCGGAACAGGGCGGCGGTCAGCAGGCCGTTGCCGATCCGGGTTTTGCTGCCCACTTCCCAGGTATCGCTGGTGGAGGGCTGCAGGCCGAAGTTCAGCCCGCTCTGGTTCCCGGAGCGATAAGAGAGCTCATTGATGGTCGGGGTCTCAAAGCCGCGTCCGGCGGCGGCATAGAGGTTCCATGCGTCGGTCACCGCATATTTCAGGGAGCCCGCCGGGAGCCACTTGTGATAGCTGGCGTCGCCGCTGTCATCCCCGTTGGCGGCGGTAATGTACTTATCGTTAGAGTCGAAGTAGACCGAGCTGTAGCGTACTCCCGCGTCCAGCGACAGCTTCTGGGTCAGCTGCCAGCTGGTTTGCAGATAAGGGTCGACGTTCCACATCAGGTTGCGCTCTTTACGGCGCAGATTGCCTTTTTCACCGAAGGTGGGCGTACCGTTATTCAGGACGTAGTTCTCATAGCCCCGGCGGTTTTCGCTCATGTTTTCGTAGTTCAGGCCGGTGGTGAAGGTGACCGGTACCAGCAGCTCGCCGCGGTGCGTCCAGCGGGTATCGATCCCCTGATACTGGCGCTGCAAATCAATTACCGCACCGGCATGGGTCGGGCGCTGCTGGGGCGCAAACGGAATCGACTGGTACTGGGTCATCTCGCGCTCGCCCGCGTACATCATCACGCTCAGGTCATCGTGCTCGCTGAGCTGGCGCTCATAGCGCAACCCGGCCTGGGTCTGCTTGATGTTTTTACGGGTGTTGTACTGGACGGCGCGCGGCGACTGCTGCGGATTAGCCTGCCACTCCTGGTAATCGAGCCCGCCCGGGTCGTCGGCTTTAATATCCACGCTGTTGAACAGCAGGCTCAGCTTGCTGACGTCATCAATGCGCACGCCCAGCTTGGCGTTAGCCAGGTTTTTACGCGCGCCGCTGCGGTCGCGGTAGCCTTTGGTGGTGAAGCGGGTGGTGGAGACGGTGTAGTCCACGTCCCCCGCCTGGGTGCCGTCGCCCATCGCGCCGGTGGCCTTCAGGCCGTAGCGCCAGCTGCCGTAGCTGCCGTAATAGCTGCTGGCCTCAATGGTGTTCGGCTGCTTGCCGGTTTCTGTGGTGACGTTAATCACCCCGCCGGAGGCGTTGCCGTACAGCGCCGAGAACGGCCCGCGCAGCACCTCCACGCTCTCCACGCTGGTGAGATCGATATTGGAGGTCTGGCCCTGGCCGTCCGGCATGGT
>DKMV01000244.1:828-29323 GCA_002469605.1 Leclercia sp. UBA7405 | reverse complement strand
TGCTCCAGGTTTAAAAGTGAGTAGGTTCTGTGCGTCACATCTTCATTTTTTGGTAAAAACAAAATATGTCATAACAGACTGTTTATAAAGAGCAACACGTTAAGATGCGTGCCATGCAGTTCATCCTTTCCTAAGTGGTAACTACTGCATGGCCATGCCGCATGAATCCGCATGATCGTTTAAGGATCGTTTTAGCTGAGGCCCGCCAGTAATGGCGGGCTTTTGCTTATCTCATGCAGGCGCATGAAAACCACTACATAAAGCGGGCAGGCGTGGCGGGGATACGAGCGCGCGCAACGGGGTGAAAAAGCAAAAATCCGGCACAGCCTCCGGCCCGCTGGCGGCTTCAATTCGAAAGGGTGAGGTGCAGCAGCAAAAAAGGAAGCGCCCCGCAGGAAGCTGCTGAGGTTGTTTATTGAGAGGAATGGCTTAAGCGCCAAAACATAACTGTTGCAACTCGCGCACAAGATTGATATGTTGTGCGTGAGTTAGCAATATTGTGAGGTGTTTTATGGCTTTCAGAGCGGAAGAAGCAGCAGCATCGAATTTCGAAAATGCTTACAGATATCTAGTTCCACAAGGTTCAAATCAGGAGATGCGTTCGAAAGTTAGGGCGAAGCTCGAGGAAATCGTTGAAGAGTGTGGGCCGGTAGTGGATGGGTATCCGGCATGGCATCCTTTTTTGCTGGAAAGAGATAAAGCTAATTGGGCGCCTATGCTTCCCAATAATACTCCCAGCTTTAAATACCTGGACCACACGGTTTATTTCAGAAACGGTATTCTTACCTGCCCTTATGGTCATGGGGTTGATGAATTTATAGCCGGTATAAAGCGACTAAAGCACGCAGATGCCTATTTCTCTATCGAGAAGATTGATGACGTTGTGCTTTATCATGAAACCGCCGTCCCGTTGCTCATTAAATGTCAATGGTATATTTCGGAAGATATGGAAGAGGATGGCACCATTCCAGCAAAAGCAGCAATTGGATTGATGCTTGAAAGCGAGGTTCCTAACTGGCGGCATGCAGTATATTGTGAAAGTTGGGAGGATATGCGCGGGCAATTGATGGGATATCCGCACGGTGCCAGATCATCTCTATTTGTTAATCAGCAGACAGGGCAGAAAATGAAAAACTTCTGGAATCAGCTGATTAAAACCGGAGTTCTTGGAGAAGATCGTTAATTTCATGAGGTTCAGCAGCGCCTTTGAACGCACAGAGGCGCTGCTTTTTATATTTAGCTATCGTTGTTTGAGTCTAGTCCCAGCGTGTAGGGCTCGAAGCGGATCACCTCTTCCCCCAGCCAGTCGTTAAGCTCCTGCAGGCGTTTCTGCAGCGGCATTAGTTCGTTACGGACAAAGACGCGGCTGGCCTTTTCCACATCACCAAAGCCACCGGTATTATTGGGAATGATGCCCATCATCTGCGGCGGTACACGGTGCGCCGCCATCATGTCGTCCCGGCTGACGTTCTTAATGTTCAGAAATTCATCCTTCGCCGCCACCTCTGACAACGGGATGATCTGAATCCCGTCTTTTTTGCCGTTGGGCGAGTACATGAACAGGTTGCGGAAATTGCCCGGGCCCTTGGCGCTTTTCATGGCCTGGCGGATATTGTTCACATCCTCCTGGTTCTGCGCGGCGTCGGTCATGTACATGATAAAGCCAGCATGGCTGCCGTTAATGTAATATTTGCGACGAAACAGCGTTGCGGACTCGTTCAGCAGGGCAGACGGAATGGCTGAAAGATAGCCGGGCAGCCCGTAGATCTCCTGGTTAATATCAGGCTCAAGAAGATGGAAAATGCTTCCCGGCGTGAATTCGTAGGGCTGCGTGGTGAATCCGTACTGCACAAACCAGTAAGTGTCCAGGTCAACGCCGCGGCGGGTATATTTCGCCAGGGCTGGCTCCAGCGAGAGAACGCCGCCGAGCCGGTTGGTGCGTTTCTCAAGGTAGGCATTGCCGAAAACCAGGTAGTCCTGAACGAAACGGGAAAAAGCCTGCTGGCTGAGCAGGCGGTGCGGGATATAGGTGCTGCTGAGAATGTCACGCTTAACGGCAATCGGTGAGCTGTGATGCACGGCGGCGCGGTAGGTGCGCGCCAGCCCGTCAAAACTCACCGGCGGCTCATACCAGCGGTCCATCTGCACGCACTCCACATAATCCAGCAATTCCCGGCGGTCCAGTACCGGGATCGGGTCGCCAAAGCTGAATGCTTCTGCAGATACGCCGCTGCTCTGTTGAACGCTCTGTTTAGCTGCAGCGCGGTTTTTATTCCTCTTGCCCATCAAAAAATCTCCACAATGTTGCTGGTATTGGCGGCTTCGCCCTGCAGCGGTTCGTTAAACAGTGCGTGCATCGTTGCCCAGGCCAGATCTGCGTGGCTGGCTTCTTCGCTGCGGCTGGCTTCGTAGGTGGGGCGGCTGCCGCTGGCGGTGGTGGCGCGGCGGATTGCCATAAAGGACTGCGCAATGTCGGTGTGCCCGGCGTCAAACTCCAGGCGCCGGTGGCTGATAATGTCGTATGCCTTAAGCACTAGGGCGTTTTTTACGTTGGGGTTGTAGACAAACTCCCGGACCGCCGGGAAGAACGCTTTCACGTTCTCATAGACGCCGTGGCCGACGCCGGTCGAGTCGATGCCGATATAGGTCACGTTGTATTGCTGGGTCAGCTTTTTAATAGCGTCAGCCTGGGCGCGGAAGTCCATCCCGCGCCACTGGTGCCGCTCCAGAATGCGGAACTTGCCGCCCGGCACTGTGGGTGGTGCCACCACCACGCATCCGGCGCTGTCGCCGTTCTGCGTACCTTTCGCCGGGTCATAGCCGATCCAGACCTCACGCCAGCCAAACGGGCGCAGCGCCAGCGCCTGAAAGTCGGACCAGACTTCCCAGCTATCCACCATGCACGCCTGCAGCTCGCTCAGCGGGAACACTGACGCCAGATCGTCAATGAATTCACACATCAGCAGGTTCTGGTATTCGTCAGGGCTGTACTCCATGCGCAGCTGGTCCAGGTCGAACAGGTTGCAGCCGCCGCGCACCGCATCCTCCACGGTGACGATCTGGCGGTACTGACCGTCCGGGCAAAGCAGGCCCGGGGCCAGATTGCCGTGGGTCAGGTCAATATCCACCTTGTCCGCTTTGGCACGGCCCCGGTTGAACAGCGCGCCGGACCAGAACGGATAGGCGCTGTGGGTCAGGCTGGACGGGGTTGAAAAGTAGGTCTGACGCCATTTTTTATGGATGGCCATACCGGAGGCCACCTTGCGCAGCTCCTGGAATTTCGGTATCCAGAAATATTCATCCAGGTACAGGTTGCCGTGGTAGCTCTGCGCCGTGCGGGCGTTGGTGCCGAGGAAGTACAGGCACGCGCCGTTGCTGAGCGTCATCGGGTCGCCTTTCAGCTCTACATCCACCTCTTTTGCAAAGTCGATGATGTACTGCTTGAAGACGTGCGCCTGTGCCTTGCTGGCTGAGAGAAAAATCTGGTTGCGGCCGGTGGTGATGGCGTCAATCAGCGCCTCCCGGGCAAAAAAGAAGGTCGCCCCGATCTGGCGCGATTTCAGCAGGTTGCGGATACGGTGGCGGTTGCCTGCCTCGTACCAGTGGCGCTGGTAGGCGAACATCGAGCCGTGGAAAACCTCCTGCAGCTTCTCGATCTGTTCGTCGGTGAAAACGTTCTTTTCGGGCTGGCGGCGCGGGCCTTTGTTGCGGTTGGCAACCTTCGGATTTAAATCTGCCTCGTTGCCGCCATCGTTGAATTTACCGATCCGGGCGTGGCGCTCTGACTGGCGCGCCAGCAGGTCAATTTCCTTGAAGTCTTTTCCTTCTTTCTGCTCCTTCATAATGAGCTGGCAGTAGCGTGCGGCGGTGGTGAGCTGCATCTGATCCAGCGGCCCATACTCGCCCCACTTGTCGCGCTTCTTCCAGCTGTGAACGGTTGCAACTTTCTCGCCCAGCATTTCTGCAATGCGGGCTACGCGGTATCCCTGAAAGTACAGCAGCATGGCCTGCCGACGGGGATCGAGATCTGCGGGGGTCATTGTCGTGTTCATGGCCCAAACATACGGCCTTGCCCGGCGGCTTTCCCCGGCTGCGGTTTGTGTGGCGGACCGTACAAAGGCCGCGCGTTGTTTCACTCCCCCCATCACCGCAAACATAAGGCTCCAGTAAGTAATTTCTAACGGAGCACGGCTCATGACAGTGAAAGCAAAGCGTTTCCGCATCGGGGTGGAAGGTGCCACCACCGACGGACGCGAAATCCAGCGCGAATGGCTGGAGCAGATGGCGGCCAGCTACAACCCGGAGGTCTACACCGCGCTGATTAACCTTGAGCACATCAAGTCTTATCTGCCGGAAAGCACCTTCAACCGCTACGGCAGGGTGACGGCGCTGGTTGCTGAAGAAATTCAGGACGGACCGCTGAAGGGCAAAATGGCGCTGTATGCCGACGTGGAACCGACCAGCGCACTGGTTGAACTGGTCAAGAAAGGCCAGAAGCTTTTCACCTCCATGGAAGTCAGCCCGAAGTTTGCCGACACCGGCAAAGCCTACCTTGTTGGGCTGGCCGCCACTGACGATCCGGCGAGCCTGGGCACTGAGATGCTGACCTTCAGCGCCAGCGCCGCGCACAACCCGCTGGCAAACCGCAAGCAGAATCCGGAAAACCTGTTTACCGCCGCCGAAGAAACGCTGATCGAACTGGAAGAAACCCAGGACGAAAAGCCGTCCCTCTTTGCCCGCGTCACCGCCCTGTTCACCAAAAAAGAGCAGACCGATGATGCGCGTTTCTCAGACGTGCACAAAGCCGTCGAGCTGGTCGCCACCGAGCAGCAGAACCTGAGCGAGCGCACCGATAAATCCCTGTCCGACCAGGACGCGCGCATTTCTGAGCTTGAATCCTCGCTGCAGGAGCAGCAGGCCGCCTTTGCCGAGCTTCAGCAGCAGCTGAGCCGTGAAGACAGCCGTAAAGATTACCGCCAGCGCGCGCCGGGCGGTGACGCACCGGCAGGCACCCTGACCAATTGCTGATGGAGCATAAAACCCGATGAAAAAGAATACCCGCTTTGCCTTTAACGCCTACCTGCAGCAGCTGGCACGCCTGAACAACGTGGAAGTGGAAGAACTTTCCAGCAAGTTCACCGTGGACCCGTCCGTGCAGCAGACGCTGGAAGACCAGATCCAGCAGTCCGCCGCTTTTCTGACGCTGATTAACATCACGCCGGTTGCGGAACAGTCCGGCCAGCTGCTTGGCCTGGGCGTTGGCTCCACCATTGCCGGAACCACCGACACCACCACCAAAGAGCGCGAACCTACCGATCCGATGCTGATGGAGGACGTGGAATATAAATGCGAACAGACCAACTTTGACACGGTGCTGACCTACGCAAAGCTGGACCTGTGGGCGAAATTCCAGGACTTCCAGGTGCGTATCCGTAACGCCATCGTCAAGCGCCAGGCGCTGGACCGCATCATGATCGGCTTTAACGGCGTGAAGCGCGCCAAAACCTCCAACCGCGAAGAAAACCCGCTGCTGCAGGACGTGAATAAGGGCTGGCTGCAGAAAATCCGCGAAGACGCGCCGGACCACGTTATGGGCAGCACCACCCAGGACGGCACCACCACCGCAGGCGCGGTAAAGGTGGGCAAGGGCGGCGACTATGCCAACCTGGACGCCGTGGTGATGGATGCGGTTAACGAGCTGATCGACGTGGTGTATCAGGATGATGACGAGCTGGTTGTTATCTGCGGCCGCGAGTTGCTGTCCGACAAGTATTTCCCGCTGGTTAACAAAGAGCAGGAAAACAGCGAGAAAATCGCCGCCGATCTAATTATCAGCCAGAAACGCATGGGCGGCCTGCAGGCGGTGCGTGCGCCGTTCTTCCCGGCCAATGCCCTGCTGATCACCCGTCTGGATAACCTGTCCATTTACTGGCAGGAGGACACCCGCCGCCGTTCTGTTATCGACAACCCGAAACGTGACCGGATTGAAAACTTCGAATCCGTCAACGAAGCGTACGTGATTGAAGACTACCGCTGCGCGGCCCTGGTCGAAAATATCGAAATCGGTGATTTCAGCGCGCCAGCTGCGCCGGAAGGTGGGGAGTAACGCATGAGCCTGAGTCCCGCACGGCAGCACCGCCTGCGCATTCAGGCCGAACAGGCCGCCCGGGAGGGCGGCAGTGTTCGCCATGCGTCCGGCTATGACCTGATGCTGCTGCAGCTGGCAGAAGACCGCCGCCGCCTTAAGGGTATCCAGTCCACCGTGAAAAAGGCGGCAATCAAGGTGGAGCTTCTGCCGAAGTATGCCGCCTGGGCGGAGGGCGTGCTGGCTGCAGGAGGTGCGCAGCAGGATGACGTGCTGATGTACGTGATGCTGTGGCGTATCGACGCCGGTGATTATGCCGGTGCGCTGGAAATCGGGCGCCATGCGCTGCGCCATGGCTGGGTGATGCCGCTGGGCAACCGCAACGTGCAGACCGTTCTGGCGGAAGAAATGGCGGACGCCGCACAAGGCGCCCTGCTGGCCGCCGCCGGTTTTGATGCCAATCTGCTCCTGCAGACGCTGGAACTGACTACCGATCTGGATATGCCGGACCAGTCCCGGGCGCGCCTGCATAAAGCCATCGGCGCGGTACTGACCGAAAGCAACCCGGCTTCTGCCCTTAATCACCTTACCCATGCGCTGCAGCTCGATCCCCGCTGCGGCGTGAAAAAAGAAAAGCAGCAGCTGGAGCGCAGATTGCGCAGTGACAGCCGCTAACGAACGTGCCCCGCGCACGGGCGGCACGGGGTGGCGAAAGGCTCTGCCACATCAAAACCCCGTCCACCGCCCACTATTTCAGGAGAAAGCCGCATGCAGTTTATTGCGCCAGAACAGGCACCGGAACAGGCGGACATTATTAAAAATACGCCGTTCTGGCCTGATGTGGACCTGTCGGAATTTCGCAGCGTGATGCGCACTGACGGCACGGTGACGCAGCCCCGTCTGAGGCAGGTTGCGCTGACAGCCATTTCCGAAGTTAACGCCGAGCTGTACGACTTCCGCAACCGCCAGCAGATGCTGGGCTACCGGGATCTGGCTGACGTGCCGGCGGAAATGCTGGACGGCAAAAGTGAGCGCATCCAGCACTACCTTAACGCCGTGTATTGCTGGGCGCGCGCCGTGCTCAATGAGCGTTACCAGGATTATGACGCCACGGCGTCCGGGGTAAAGCGAGGGGAGGAACTGGCGGAGGCCAGCGGCGATCTGTGGCGTGATGCCCGATGGGCTATCAGCCGGGTGCAGGATGCACCGCACTGCACGGTGGAGCTTATCTGATGAAAGTGCGTGCGCACCAGTATGACACGGTGGACGCGCTTTGCTGGCGTCATTACGGGCGCACGCAGGGTGTCACCGAGCAGGTTCTGCAGGCAAATCCGGGGCTGGCTGAGTATGGCCCTTTTTTACCGCACGGACTGCAGGTGGAGTTGCCGGAAATTCCGGCGACAACCACGGCGCAGACCGTCCAGCTATGGGACTGAATTATGACGCTTGAACGAATCAGCGCCTTTATCACGTATTGCATCGCTGTTTTGCTGGCATGGCTGGGCGATCTGTCGCTTAAGGATGCTTCAACGGTTGGCGGCGTGCTGATCGGTGTGCTGATGCTGGCTATCAACTGGTACTACAAGCACAAAACCTACCAGCTGCTGCGCGACGGGCAAATCACGCGGGGGGAATATGAATCCTTCAATCGTTAAACGCTGCCTTGTCGGGGTGGTACTGGCTATCGCCGCCACGCTGCCCGGTTTCCAGTCGCTGAATACCTCAGTGGAGGGGCTGAAGCTGTTAGCCGACTTTGAGGGGTGCCGCCTGCAGCCTTATCAGTGCAGCGCGGGTGTCTGGACTGACGGGATCGGTAACACGTCCGGCGTGGTGCCCGGTAAAACCATCACGGAACGGCAGGCGGCGCAGGGGTTAATCAGCAATGTGTTGCTGACGGAAAAAAGGCTGGATGCCTGCCTGAAGGTCAGGCCCCCGCAGCATGTTTACGATGCGCTGGTAAGCATCGGCTTCAACGTGGGCACCGGCGCAATATGCCGATCCACCATGGTGTCCTACATCAACCGCCAGCAGTGGTGGCAGGCATGCAACGAGCTGCCGCGCTGGGTTTACGTCAACGGTAAGAAAAATAAAGGGCTGGAGAACCGCCGCGCGCGGGAGCTGGCCTGGTGCTTAAAAGGAGCGTAACGCAATGAAAAAGAAAATCATGAACGTGTTTTTTCAGATCGCATGGGTGGTGCTGTTGATGGCCGCGCTGTTTTATCCACGCAGCAGCGCCCCGGTCCTGGTTGCTGCCGCTGTCTGGGTTATGAGTCTTTTAACCTGGGCGCTGACCTTATGCGGCGTGCTTGGCGCAATTGCCGGAGGTACAGCAAAACAATCCCTCAACGAGTCGCTCAGGAAATTCTTTACCGCGCCGGATAAGCCGTTACTCAGCTGGCTGATGAAAATCCTGATTGTTGTCTGCCTTGCGTGGTCCGGCTGGGTGATCACCCTGGTGTTTTATTTACTGACGCTGTTGGTTTACCGGGTTGCCCGTTCTCAGCTGTCAGAGACGGCAGCAGCCTGATGCGGGCGCTGGCGGTAGTGCTGGCGCTGACACTCGCGGCGCTGGGCTGGCAGTCGTGGCGGCTTAACAATGCCAGTCACACCATCGAGACGCAGGGCGCGGCGCTGAAAAGCAAAGCGCAGGAACTGACGAAGAAAAACAGCCAGCTGATCGGCCTTTCCATTCTGACTGAAACCAACAGCCGGGAGCAGATGCGGCTTTATGCGGCGGCGGAGCAGACCACCGCGCTGCTGCGCAACCGTCAGCACCGGATAGAGGAACTGAAACGTGAAAATGAGGATTTGCGCCGCTGGGCTGACACTCCTTTGCCTGCTGACGTTATCCGGCTGCGGGAGCGTCCGGCCCTCGCCGGAGGTGCAGCTTACCGTGAGTGGCTGTCCCAGAGTGACGCAGTGCCGCCTGGAAAGGTCAGCGCCGCGCAGTAACGGCGATCTGAATGCGGTGCTGGATGAAACGGAGGCCGCCTGGGCGGCGTGTGCTGACAAAGTGGACACGATAATTGCGTGTCAGGAGCGAGACAGTGAACAAGCCGCAGTCTTTACGCAGCGCCCTGAATAAGGCGGTGCCGTATGTCCGCAGTAACCCGGACAAACTGCACCTGTTTGTGGATAACGGCTCATTGGTGGCAACCGGGGCCAGCTCCATGTCATGGGAGTACCGCTACACCCTGAACGTGGTGATCGAGGATTTCAGCGGGGACCAGAACCTGCTGATGGCGCCCGTTCTGCTCTGGCTCACGGACAATCAGCCGGATGCCATTAATAACCCTGAGCTGCGCGAAAAGCTGTTCACCTTTGACGTGGACATTCTGCGCAATGATGTGTGCGATATCAGCCTGAACCTGCAGCTGACGGAGCGCGTGCTGGTCAGCACTGACGGGGGCGTGTCGAGCGTTGAAGCGGTGCCGGAACCGGACGTACCGGAAGAAATGTGGACGGTGAAGCATGGGTGATCTGCAGAGGGTGGATGACTGGCTGGCGGCGTTGCTGGCGAATCTGGAGCCTGCCGCGCGCAGCCGCATGATGCGTCAGCTGGCGCAGGAATTGCGCCGCAGGCAGCAGCAGAATATCAGGCTGCAGCGAAACCCGGACGGGAGCGGATACGAGCCGCGCCGGGTAACGGCCCGCAGCAAAAAGGGCCGCATCAGGCGCCAGATGTTTGCAAAACTTCGCACCACCAAATACCTGAAAACCGCTGCCAGCGCGGATTCTGCCAGCGTCCAGTTTGACGGCTCAGTGCAGCGTATTGCCCGTGTTCACCATTACGGCCTGCGTGATCGCGTCAGCCGCAAAGGGCCGGAGGTCCGCTACTCGCAGCGCCGCCTGCTGGGCGTGAATGATGAAGTGGAAAACGTAACCCGTGACACCCTGCTGCGCTGGCTGGCGCAGTGATCTTTGTATCAGGCATGGCACAAGTGCCTGCGCTGCCCCCTGTTTCCCTCTGATGGCAACCTTTCGTTATGAACGCACAACTGACCGAAATCATGCGCCTTATCACCAACCTGATCCGCACCGGCACCGTGACCGAAGTGGACCGGGAAAACTGGCTGTGCCGGGTAAAGATTGGCGAGCTTGAAACCAACTGGATTAACTGGCTGACGCTGCGGGCCGGAGGCGGCCGCACCTGGTGGTGCCCGTCGCCGGATGAACAGGTGGTGGTGCTGAGCATGGGCGGGAACCTTGAAACCGCCTTTGCGCTGCCTGCCATTTACTCCAATCAGTTTGCGCCTCCGTCGGATTCTGTGGACGGCTGCGTGACGGAATACCCGGACGGGGGCTGGTTTGAGTACGAGCCCGCCACCGGACGCTGGCACGTAAAAGGTATTAAATCCATGGTGATCGAGGCGGCTGACAATATCACCCTGAAAACCAGTGAGTTTGTGGTGGAGGCTGATAATACCCGCATTAACAGCGAAGTCGTGATTAACGGCGGCGTCACCCAGGGCGGCGGCGCTATGAGTTCTAACGGGATCGTGGTGGATAAACACGGTCACACCGGCGTTAAGTTCGGCGGCGATACGTCAGGAGGTCCGGTATGACGCTGTATAGCGGTATGAGCCAGGGCAACGGCAGGACCATTACCGATACGGACCACCTGCGCCAGTCGGTCCGGGATATTCTGCTGACCCCGCAGGGGAGCCGCATTGCCCGGCGGGAATATGGCTCCCTTCTGTCCGAACTGATAGACCAGCCACAAAACCCGGCGCTGCGCCTGCAGGTCATGTCTGCGGTCTATGTGGCCCTGAGCCGCTGGGAGCCACGGCTTACGCTGGATTCCATCACCATCAGCAGCAGCTTTGACGGCTCCATGGTGGTTGAGCTAACCGGAAAGCGCAATAACGGCGCGCCGGTGTCCCTTTCGGTATCAACAGGAGCAGATAATGGCAGTAATTGACCTTTCCCAGCTCCCCGCGCCGCAAATCGTTAAGGTGCCGGACTTTGAATCATTGCTGGCTGAACGTAAGGCCGCGTTTGTGGCCCTGTATCCGGCAGATGAACAGGACGCGGTGCGGCGCACGCTTGAGCTGGAATCTGAACCCGTCACCAAACTGCTGCAGGAAAACACCTACCGCGAGATTTTGTTACTGCAGCGTGTCAATGAGGCCGCGCAGGCGGTCATGGTGGCGTATGCCATAGGGGGCGATCTCGATCAGATGGCGGCCAACTATAACGTGAAGCGCCTGACGGTAACGCCTGCCGACAACGACGCGGTGCCGCCGGTCGCAGCTGTTATGGAAAGTGACGAGGCGCTGCGCCTGCGTGTTCCTGCTGCATTTGAGGGGCTGTCCGTTGCGGGCCCGACGGCGGCCTATGAATTTCACGCTAAGAGCGCGGACGGGCGCGTGGCGGATGCCAGCGCAACCAGCCCGGCCCCGGCGGAGGTGGTGCTGACCGTACTGAGCCGGGAGGGCGACGGCACTGCAGGCGCCGATCTGCTGGCGGTGGTGGAGCAGGCGCTTAACAGTGAGAACGTGCGGCCGGTGGCGGACCGCCTGACGGTGCGCAGTGCCGAAATTATCCCGTACCGCGTTGATGCAACGATTTTCCTTTACCCCGGCCCGGAAGCCGAGCCGGTGATGGCAGAGGCTAAAGCCAGTCTACAGAAGTACATCGCCAGCCAGACGCGGCTGGGACGTGATATCCGGCGCAGCGCCATCTATGCCGCGCTGCACGTTGAGGGCGTCCAGCGCGTGGAACTGGCTTCCCCGCTGGATGATGTGGTGCTGGATAAAACCCAGGCCGCCTCCTGCACGGAATGGAGCGTAACCAACGGGGGCACGGATGAATAGCCTGCTGCCGCCCGGTTCGTCACCGCTTGAGCGCCGCCTGGCGCAGACCTGCAGCGGGATATCCGATCTGCAGGTGCCGCTGCGTGATTTATGGAATCCGGCGACGTGTCCCGTTGCTTTTCTCCCGTATCTGGCCTGGGCCTTTTCCGTTGACCGCTGGGACGAAAGCTGGACCGAAAGCGTGAAGCGCCGGGTGGTGCAGGACGCTTTCTATATCCATCAGCACAAAGGGACAACCAGCGCCGTGAGGCGCGTCGTGGAGCCGTTCGGCTTCCTGATCCGCATTATTGAGTGGTGGCAGACCGGTGAAACTCCGGGCACGTTTCGCCTGGATATCGGCGTGCAGGACCAGGGCATTACGGAAGAAACCTATCTGGAGCTGGAGCGGCTGATTAGTGATGCCAAACCGTGCAGCCGTCACCTGGTGGGCATGTCCATAAACCTGCAGACCAGCGGCGATCTGTGGGTAGGTGCTGCCACCTATACCGGCGAAGAAATCACGGTTTATCCGTACATCAACGAAACCATTATTTCCGGCGGCACCGCTTACGAAGGCGCCGCGGTCCATGTTATTGACACTGTGAGAGTGAACCCATGAGCGCAAAATTTTATACCCTGCTGACGGAGATCGGTGCGGCAAAACTGGCAAGCGCCGCCGCGCTTGGTGTCCCGCTGAAAATTACTAAGATGGCGGTGGGCGATGGCGGCGGGGTGCTGCCGACCCCGGACGCAAAGCAGACGGTCCTGGTTAACGAAAAACGCCGGGCTGACCTCAACATGCTGTATATCGACCCGCAGAACAGCAGCCAGATTATTGCTGAACAGGTGATCCCCGAAACGGAGGGCGGTTGGTGGATTCGTGAAGTCGGGCTGTTTGACGATACCGGCGCGCTGATTGCCGTGGGTAACTGCCCGGAGAGCTATAAGCCGCAGCTCGCTGAGGGAAGCGGCCGCACGCAGACGGTGCGCATGGTACTGATTACCAGCAGTACCGAAAACATCACCCTGAAAATTGACCCTGCAGTGGTGCTGGCAACCCGCAAATACGTGGATGACAAGGTGCTGGAGCTGAAGGTGTATGTGGATGACCTGATGGCAAAGCACCTTGCCGCAGCGGACCCCCACACTCAGTACGCGCCCAAAGAGAGCCCGACGTTAACCGGCACGCCGAAAGCACCGACGGCGCCCGCCGGGAATAACACAACCCAGATTGCCACCACGGCATTTGTGCAGGCGATTGCAGCGACGTTAAACAGCGCGCTGGCGCTTAAGGCTCCGCTGGCAAGCCCTGGCCTGACCGGAACGCCGACAGCACCGACAGCTGCGCAAACGGCGAACAATACGCAGATTGCCACCACGGCCTTTGTTAAGTCAGCCATTGCGGAACTGGTAGCATCATCACCGGCCGCACTGGATACGCTGAATGAACTGGCCGCTGCCCTGGGTAACGATCCGAACTTCGCCACCACCGTGATGAATGCTTTGGCTGGCAAGCAGCCGCTTAACAGCACCTTAACCGATCTGTCCGGGAAGTCCGTTGCGGGCATTCTCGAATATCTTGGTTTAGGGGAAGGCGCAAAACTGGCAGCTTCAACCGTATCCCACGGAAATACAGGCTACTCGATTGAGCCCTGTGCAGATGGAAAGGTAATTATCAAGCAATGGGGACAAGGGCTGGCTGGTACAGGAGGGACGGGTGGAGAGGGGAACACGATATCTTTTCCGATTGCGTTTCCTACAGCGTGTGAAAATGTTATTGCGATATATGATAACGGCAGCACAACAATACCGGCCGCCGCAACCAGTGATTACACCAAAAATTCTTTTAAACTGAGATGCTCAGCGGCAGGCGGCTCATTCAACTTTCGTTGGGAGGCGCGGGGATATTGATGGAAAATTATTATTACAGTCCGAAAGAAAACATTTTCTATCCAACGTCAATTCGTATGCTGTACGAACAGGCTAATTCGTGGCCCTCTGATTGTATCCCTGTAAGTGATGCAATATTTGAGGAATTCAGTGATATTCCGAAAGGTAAGCAAAGAATTGTTGGTAAAGACGGGATGCCAGTCTTAATTGACATCCCACTAACAGAATAAAATATTACCGACCCGGCATAGAGTGGCAATCTATATCTGGAATTGCTGGAAATTGTTGATTGTACAATACCAAAAGATATCTATTTGGCAGAATCACCCTTGAATTAATCTTACCCCTGCCCAGGCAGGGATTTTTTTACACCTTCCATTGTGCCATTTACCATACATAGCCTGGCGCGTGCGCCACGCGCATATCAACAAGAACATAAGCAGACCCCCTGTAACCGGAGAGACTGCCTTATGGCTCAGGATTACCACCACGGGGTGCGCGTTGTTGAAGTCAACGACGGCACCCGATCCATTTCCACAGTGAGCACCGCCATCGTGGGCATGGTCTGCACTGGCGATGATGCCGATGCGTCCATGTTTCCCCTCAATAAGCCTGTCCTGCTGACTGACGTACTGACCGCCAGCGGCAAAGCGGGCGATTCCGGCACGCTGGCCCGCTCGCTGGATGCGATTGCCGACCAGGCTAAACCTGTGACCGTTGTCGTGCGCGTGGCACAGGGCGAAACCGAAGAAGAAACAACCTCCAACATTATCGGCGGCGTAACGGCTGAAGGGAAAAAGACGGGCATTAAGGCTCTGCTTTCTGCTCAGTCGCAGCTCGGGGTTAAGCCGCGTATTCTCGGTGTGCCCGGGCATGATACGCAGGCGGTTGCCACTGAACTGCTCAGCGTGGCGCAGAGCCTGCGCGGGTTTGCCTACGTGTCCGCCTACGGCTGTAAAACGGTGGAGGAGACTATTGCCTACCGCGACAACTTCAGCCAGCGCGAAGGGATGCTGATCTGGCCTGACTTCATCAACTTTGACACCGTGCTGAATGCGGACGCAACGGCTTACGCCACCGCCCGAGCGCTCGGCCTGCGTGCCAAAATTGACGAGCAGACAGGCTGGCACAAAACCCTGTCCAACGTTGGCGTGAACGGCGTCACCGGCATTTCTGCAGATGTGTTCTGGGACCTGCAGGACCCGGCCACTGATGCGGGCCTGCTGAACCAGAACGACGTGACCACCCTGATCCGTAAAGACGGCTTCCGCTTCTGGGGCTCCCGCTGCCTCAGTGACGATCCGCTGTTTGCCTTTGAAAACTACACCCGCACGGCGCAGGTGCTGGCTGACACCATCGCTGAGGCGCATATGTGGGCGGTAGATAAGCCGCTTAACCCCTCGCTGGCCCGCGACATTATCGAAGGTATCCGCGCCAAAATGCGCAGTCTGGTGAGCCAGGGCTATCTCATTGGTGCGGACTGCTGGCTGGATGAATCCGTTAACGATAAAGACTCCCTGAAGGCCGGGAAGCTCACTATCGACTACGACTATACGCCGGTGCCACCGCTTGAAAACCTGATGCTGCGCCAGCGCATCACCGATCAGTACCTGATGAATTTTGCCAGCCAGGTCAGCGCATAAGGAGGCAGCATGGCTTTACCACGCAAGTTAAAACACCTGAACCTGTTCAATGACGGGAACAACTGGCAGGGGATCGTTGAGTCACTAACCCTGCCGAAATTTACGCGCAAGTTTGAGAAGTATCGTGGCGGCGGTATGCCCGGTGCGGTGGATATCGATCTGGGGCTGGATGACGGCGCGCTGGATACGGAATTTTCCATCGGTGGCACTGAACTGCTGTTATTCAAGCAGATGGGAGCTGCAACGGTGGACGGCATTCAGCTGCGCTTCACCGGCTCCATCCAGCGTGACGACACCGGGGAAGTGCAGGCGGTGGAGCTGGTTGTGCGCGGACGCCACAAGGAACTGGATTCCGGCGAGTGGAAGACCGGCGAAAGCAATACCACCAAAGTCAGCAGCACCAACAGCTACGCGAAGCTGACCATCAACGGCGAAGTGCTCTATGAGGTGGATCTGGTCAACATGATTGAAATCGTTGGCGGCACGGACCTGATGGAAGCGCACCGTAACGCCCTCGGCCTCTGATAAACCTTAACGGCGCGGGCTTCCGCGCCAGTAACCTCTTAACAGGAAAAGAACATGAGCGATAACCTGACTGAAAAGACCGTACAGCTGGACACCCCCATCAAGCGCGGTAAAACCGAAATCACAGAGATTGTGCTGCGCAAACCACAATCCGGCGCGCTGCGTGGCACCCGCCTGCAGGCCATTATGGATATGGACGTGGGCGCAATGATGACCGTCATTCCGCGTATCTCCACGCCGACCCTGACAGCGCAGGAAATGGCAGAGCTTGACCCTGCCGATCTCACCGCGCTGTCCGTTGAGGTGGTGACTTTTTTGTTGAAGAAGTCGGTGCTTGCCGGTTTACCGACAGCCTGACGGTTGACGATCTGGTGGCAGATATCGCCACCATTTTTCACTGGCCGCCGTCCGTCACTGACGTTATGCCGCTGACCGAAGTGCTGGAGTGGCGGCATAAAGCGATTCAGAGAAGCGGGGCCAGCGATGAGTGACACTAACCTGCGCCTGCAGGTGATTCTAAATGCGGTTGATAAGCTCACCCGCCCATTTCGTTCTGCGCAGGCCAGCTCAAAAGAGCTGGCTACCGCCATTCAACAGAGCCGCGCCAGGCTGAAAGAGTTAGACACTCAGGCGGGCAAAATTGATGGCTTTCGTAAATCCAGCGCGCAGCTGGCAATCACCGGTAATAACCTCAAAGCCGCGCGCGAAGAAGCGGCCAGGCTCGCCACGCAGTTTACCAGTACAAACCGCCCGACGGCGGCGCAGGCCCGTCTGCTTGAGCAGGCGAAAAACCGCGTTTCGGAACTTCAGTCCAAATACAACGGCCTGCGGCAGTCGGTCCAGAAGCAACGCCTTGCGCTGAATGAGGCCGGACTTGATACCCGTAAGCTCAGCAGCGCCCAGCGCGAGCTGCGCCAGAACGCCGACGAAACCCGGCAGGCGCTGGACCGTCAGCAGAAGTCCCTTAAACGGCTCGGTGAGCAGCAGGCTAGGGTAAATGCTGTCAGGGAGCGGTATTCCCGGAGCCTTGAAGTGCGGGATCGCATCGCCGGGGCTGGGGCCACAACCTCAGCGGCAGGGCTGGCAATGGGGGCGCCGGTCGCGGCAGCAGTGAAAAGCTATGCCAGTATGGAAGACGCCATGAAAGGCGTGGCAAAGCAGGTTAACGGTCTGCGGGATGATAACGGCAACCGTACTAAGCAGTTTTATGACATGCAGGCCGCTATCAAGGCTGCCAGCGAACAGCTGCCGATGGAGAATGGCGCTATCGACTATGCCGCACTGGTAGAAGGTGGCGCGCGCATGGGCGTGACCAATCAGGACGATCCCTACGAAGACCAGAAACGTGACCTGCTGGCCTTTGCCAGTACGGCGGCCAAAGCGGCCACGGCGTTTGAACTGCCCGCCGATGAACTGGCTGAAGGGCTGGGTAAAATCGCGAGCCTCTACAAGGTGCCGACCCGCAATATCGAGCAGCTGGGCGATGCGCTGAATTACCTGGACGATAACGCTATGTCTAAGGGCGCGGACATTATTGACGTGCTGCAGCGTATGGGTGGCGTGGCTGACCGCCTGGACTTTCGTAAGGCGGCGGCGCTTGGCTCCACATTCCTGTCATTAGGTGCGGCGCCGGAAATTGCCGCCAGTGCATCAAACGCCATGGTGCGCGAGCTGTCCATTGCCACCATGCAAAGTGACCGCTTTATGGATGGCATGGATATGCTGAAGCTCAAGCCCAGAGAGCTTGAAAAGCAGATGGCGAAGGATGCCATGGGCACCATTCTGCGGGTAATGGAGAAGGTGCAAAAGCTGCCGCAGGACAAGCGCCTGTCCGCCATGACGATGCTTTTCGGCAAGGAGTTTGGCGACGATGCCGCAAAGCTGGCTAACAACCTGCCGGAACTGCGCCGCCAGCTGCAGCTCACTGCAGGGAATGATGCGAATGGCTCAATGCAGAAAGAGTCCGACATTAACAAGGATTCGCTTTCTGCGCAGTGGATGCTGGTAAAAGCGGGCGCACAGAACGCCTTCAGCAGTCTGGGCGAAACGCTGCGCCAGCCGCTGATGGATATCATGGATTACGTCAAAAGCGTAACGGGTGGGCTGCGGCGCTGGATTGAAACCAACCCGGAGCTGGCAGGCACGCTGATGAAAGTTGCCGCCGCCACCGCCGCTATCACGCTGGCGCTGGGCACGCTGGCCGTTGCGGTGGCAGCGGTGCTGGGGCCGATTGCCGTGATCCGGTTTGGTTTGTCCATGCTGGGCGTAAAAACGCTTCCGTCCGTATTCACTGCAGTTACGCGCACCGGCAGCGCGCTGTCCTGGCTGGCAAATGCACCGCTTTCCGTGCTACGTCGCGGGATGGCTTCAGCTGGCGGTGGCGCAAGTCTGCTGACTGCTCCGCTGAATGCGCTGCGGCGCTCGGCCGGGGTGGTGGGCAATGCGCTGAAGACCTTAGCCGGTGCCCCGCTTAACCTGTTACGCGCCGGAATGGCGGGTATTCGTAATGTTGTCGGTATGGTAATGAACCCCCTGGCAGCATTACGGGGCGGATTATCCGCCGCCGGTGGCGTGCTGCGCTTCCTGGTGTCCGGCCCGCTGGCATTACTTCGCGTTGCGCTTTATGGAATTTCTGGCCTGCTGGGCGCGCTGCTAAGCCCGATAGGGCTGGTTGTGGCTGCGCTGGCTGGTGTGGCACTGGTTGTCTGGAAATACTGGCAGCCCATCAGCGCATTTCTGGGTGGTGTGGTGGAGGGGTTTAAAGCTGCCGCAGGGCCAATCAGTGAAGCATTTGAGCCCCTGCGCCCGGTGTTTGAGTGGATTGGCGATAAGGTCAGGGCACTCTGGGGATGGTTTGGCGACTTGCTGACGCCGGTCAAATCCACGGCTGCCGAACTGAATAACGCGGCCTCTATGGGGCGGCGATTCGGTGAGGCCCTGGCCGAAGGCCTGAACATGGTCATGCACCCGCTGGAGTCGCTTAAAACTGGCGTTTCGTGGCTGCTTGAAAAACTCGGCATCGTCAGCAAAGAGGCGGCAAAGGCGAAGCTGCCGGAGCAGGTGGTGAAGCAGCAGCCTCCCACGGTGAACAGCGACGGGAAAGTGGTGCTGCCGCCCGGCGGCTTCCCCATGATGGGGTTTGCTGGCATGTATGACGACGGCGGCGCCATCCCGCGCGGCCAGTTTGGCATAGTCGGAGAGAATGGCCCCGAAATCGTCAACGGTCCGGCAAACGTGACCAGCAGGCGGCGCACGGCGGCGCTGGCTTCGGTTGTGGCCGGAACCCTGGGCATGGCCGCAGCACCTGCAGAGGCGGCACCCCTGCATCCGTTCAGCCTTCCCGCCATGGCATATAAACAGAGCCAGCCCGCGAAGGCGGACCGCGCACCTGCAGTAATGCACTTTGAGACGCACGCGCCGATCACGATTTATGCGCAGCCAGGGCAGAACCCGCAGGATATTGCGCGTGAAGTGGCCCGCCAGCTCGACGAGCGCGAACGCCGCACCCGGGCAAAGGCGCGCAGCAACTACAGTGACCAGGGGGGATATGACGCATGATGATGGTGCTGGGGTTATACGTTTTCATGCTGCGCACCGTACCGTATCAGGAGCTGCAGTATCAGCGCAGCTGGCGGCACGCGGTTAACAGCCGCGTTAATCGCCGCCCGTCAACGCAGTTTCTTGGCCCGGACAACGACTCGCTGACGCTTTCCGGCGTGCTGCTGCCGGAAATCACCGGCGGCAGGCTGTCCCTGCTGGCGCTGGAGCAGATGGCAGAGCAGGGCAAGGCTTGGCCCCTGATTGAGGGCAGTGGGACGATTTACGGCATGTTTGTGATCGAGAGCCTGGGCCAGACAAAGACGGAGTTTTTCGAAAGCGGGATGCCGCGGCGGATTGAGTTCACGCTGACGCTCAAGCGGGTGGATGAATCGCTGTCTGAAATGTTTGGCAGCCTGAGTGACCAGCTCAGCAACCTGAAAGACACCGCAACGTCTGCGATAGGGGATATTCAGAATACGGTTGGAGGGCTACTGCAGTGAATTTTAGTTCTGAACTCCTGAGCCTGTACGGCAAAAGCCCGGGCTTCAGTATTGTGATCGAAGGCAAGGACGTTACAACCGTGCTGAATAACCGCCTGATGGGCGTGACGCTCACTGACAACCGGGGCTTTGAAGCGGACCAGCTTGATCTGGAACTGGACGACGCGGACGGGCAAATTGTCCTGCCGCGTCGTGGTGCGGTCATTCAGTTTGCGCTGGGGTGGGAAGGGCAGCCGCTTTTCCCTAAAGGCTCGTTTACGGTGGATGAAATTGAGCACAGCGGCGCACCTGATCGCCTCACCATTCGTGCCCGCAGTGCTGATTTCCGCGCAACCCTGAATATCCGCCGTGAGAAGTCCTGGCATCAGACAACCGTGGGGGAGGTTGTCAGGGAAATCGCGGCCCGCCATAACCTGAAAATGGCTATCGGGCAGGACCTGGCTGACCGGCCGCTGGATCACTTGGACCAGACAAATGAAAGTGACGCGAGTTTTCTGATGAAACTGGCGCGGCAGTACGGGGCTATAGCATCCGTCAAAGACGGCAACCTGCTGTTTATCCGGCAGGGCCAGGGGCGAACGGCAAGCGGTAAGCCGTTGCCGGTAGTGACCATCACCAGAAAGGACGGTGACGGGCACCGCTTTACTCTGGCAGACCGTGGCGCTTATACCGGGGTGATTGCCAGCTGGCTGCACACTCGCGAGCCAAAGAAAAAAGAAGTGACGAAAGTTAAGCGCCGGCGCCGGAAGAAAACCGCAAAACCAAAGGAGCCGGAGGCTAAGCAGGGGGACTACCTGGTGGGGACGGATGAAAACGTGCTGGTACTTAACCGGACCTACGCAAACAGGGCTAATGCTGAACGGGCGGCAAAGATGCAGTGGGAACGGCTGCAGCGCGGGGTGGCGTCATTCTCGCTGCAGCTCGCAGAGGGCCGGGCCGATCTCTATACGGAAATGCCGGTAAAGGTCAGCGGCTTTAAACAGCCAATAGATGATGCGGAATGGACCATTACCACGCTGACCCACACTATCGGCCCGGATAACGGCTTTGTTACCAGTCTTGAGCTTGAAGTGAAAATAGATGATCTCGAAATGGAATGATTGGTTCTCATTATTGAATAATAGTGTATCATTATTGCGATATCAGCAAAGGTGAGGGGGAAACTATAATGATGAACTGCCCATTATGCGGACTGGCAGCACATACCCGCAGCAGTTTTCAGGTGTCCAGCGAAACTAAGGAACGCTATAACCAGTGCACTAATATCGAGTGCGGCCATACATTCGTAACGCATGAAACATTTGTTCGCTCAGTGTGCCGCCCTCAAAAAATCAGCGCAGCCCCACCTCACCCAAAAGGCATGCAGGAACAATTTGCATACTAACCCGCTAAGGCGGGTTTTTTTATGCCTGCCGTCGCCACAACCAAAACGCTGTCGCCATTTTGCCGCCACTGGCATAAAAAAAGGGGCTACGTTTTCACGTAACCCCTTGTTTTATTTGGTGGAGCTGGCGGGAGTTGAACCCGCGTCCGAAATTTCTACATCCTCGGTACTACATGCTTAGTTTGTCTTTACATTCGCACGCCAGCTGCGGACAGACACGCCACTAACGAACTAGCCTGATTAGATTTAGCACTTCAACCCCAGGCAGGGCATCCGCGCGATCTCTTTTGGGTTTGACCTCTCTTGATCCCCGTCCTAAGAGCGGAGGCTAGGGAGAGAGGGCTCGAAGCAGGTTATTAAGCTGCTAAAGCGTAGTTTTCGTCGTTTGCGACTATTTTTTTGCGGCTTTTTACGAGGCAAACCGCCCCTCGGCATGCACCTTGGGTTTCGCAAATCCCGTCGAATCCAGAATCAGCCCCAATAGTGTTGAACTGAGTATACCAGATTTTGCCTCCTGGATACCAGTCTGTTACTTAACTTATTGAATTGACCAATAAGTGCGCAGGTTTTATCGACCTGCGTTTTTCATAATACGGGCTTTATCGAGCTTCCATTCGCGATCCTTGATGTCGGTACGCTTGTCATGCTCTTTCTTACCTTTAGCCACGCCGATTTTGACTTTGCACCAGGCGTTCTTCCAGTACAGCGACAGGGCCACCACTGTGTAACCTTCGCGGTTGATGCGGCCATACAGGGAATCCAGCTCACGCTGGTTCAGCAGTAGTTTGCGCGTACGGGTCGGGTCGCAGACATAGTGGCTTGAAGCAACCGTCAGCGGCGTAAAGTTGGCGCCGAACAGGAAAGCCTCGCCCTCTTTCAGGATCACGTAGCTGTCACCGATGTTGGCTTTACCGGCGCGCAGAGATTTTACTTCCCAGCCCTGCAACGACAGACCTGCTTCAAACTCTTCTTCAATGAAATATTCATGGCGGGCACGCTTGTTCAGCGCAATGGTTGCCGAGCCAGGTTTATGTGCTTTTTTCTTCGTCATAAGTGTCTTGAAGCCATAAGTAATCTGATTTCAAACGTTACCTCAGTGCGTCCTGTGAGGCCTAACGCGCTATCTTAGCACGAGATGAGCCTTAGCGTTTTTTTAACAAGCGATAAATGTTATTATTTATGGGGTGTATGATCATGGAAACTGCTATGCCTCAGATTAGTCGTACTGCGCTTGTCCCATTCAGTGTGGAGCAAATGTATCAGTTAGTGAACGACGTTGATGCCTATCCGGAGTTCCTGCCGGGATGCACCGGCAGTCGCGTGCTGGAGTCCGGCCCGACGCAAATGACCGCGGCGGTGGATGTCTCCAAAGCCGGGATCAGCAAGACGTTCACCACCCGTAATACGTTGACCGATAATCAAAGTATTTTGATGAACCTGGTGGATGGCCCCTTCAAAAAATTGATGGGTGTCTGGAAGTTCACGCCGCTTAGCGCCGATGCTTGCCGTATCGAATTCCATCTCGACTTTGAGTTCACCAATAAGCTGATTGAGCTGGCGTTTGGCCGCATCTTTAAAGAGCTGGCCGCCAATATGGTGCAGGCGTTTACGTCCCGCGCGAAAGAGGTTTACAGTGCCGGCTAAAATCGCGGTCGAAGTCGCTTACGCGCTACCGGAAAAACAGTATCTGCAGCGTGTGAACCTGGAAGAGGGCGCAACCGTTGAAGAGGCTATCCGGGCGTCTGGTCTGCTGGAGCTGCGCAGCGATATCGACCTGGCAAAAAATAAGGTAGGTATTTACAGCAGGCCGGTCAAACTCGCCGATGCGGTTCGCGATGGCGACCGGGTTGAGATTTACCGCCCGCTCATCGCCGATCCGAAAGAGCTGCGGCGACAGCGCGCGGAGAAATCCGGCAAGTAATGCCATAAAAAAGGTGCTCACTGAGCACCTTTTTTACATTCTGAACAGGCTTACTCTTTGGTGAGGGCCGGCTTGTTATCGATGTTGGTCAGTACGCCGTTGCTGTTGAAGGTCAGCGTCAGGGTCTGCTGGGTCACGCTTTCATGGCCAGGCTGCTGGCGGAAGACGTAAAACCAGGTGTTGGTGCCGAACGGATCGGACATCATCGGTGTTCCCAGTGCATAAGCAACCTGCTGCTGTGTCATGCCAATACGGACTTTAGACACATCGTTAGGTGCCAGGTAGTTCCCCTGGTTGATGTCAGGGCGGTAAACCACTCGTTCCAGAGTGGAACAGCCTGCGGTCAACATCAAAAGAACCGCTGCGGCGGCGGTCAGCGTTTTACAGCGCATAGTGATTTGATTCCTTTTCGGGCCCGAGCAATACGCGACGGCTCATATGTAATATGCCGATGATAATAGACCTTTCACCACTTTAAAACCTCTGGTGCCAGGTCTGTCGGCGTTTTTATTGTTCTGTATGACTCTGAGATCCCAAAAAAGTTTACGCGGCCAGCAGTTCTTTCGCGTTTGCCAGGGTGTTGCGGGTCACTTCGCTGCCCCCTAACAGGCGCGCCAGCTCCTGCAAACGGGCGCGTTTATCCAGCGGCTGCATATGGGTTTCGGTCATCTCGCCGTCCGTCTCTTTACTGACGTAGAAGTGATGATGGCCGCATCCAGCCACCTGTGGCAGGTGGGTGACGCACATTACCTGGGTGGACTCGCCCAGCTGGCGCAGCAGTTTACCCACTACGGCGGCGGTCGGGCCGCTGATGCCCACATCCACTTCATCGAAGATCAGCGCCGGGGTTTCCATCTTCCGGGCGGTAATTACCTGAATGGCCAGCGCGATGCGCGACAGCTCGCCGCCGGATGCCACTTTTGAGATGGGCTGCAGCGGCTGTCCCGGGTTAGTGGTGACCCTGAATTCAACGCGATCGGCCCCGTCGGCGGTGAGGTGGTTCTGCTCAAATTTCACGTCAATGGTGAAGATGCCGTGCGGCATAGAGAGCGCGCGCATACTGTCGGTGATGTGCTGGCCCAGCTCCTCGGCATAACGCTGACGAACCGCATGCAGCTGTTGAGCGGTCTTCAGCGCCTGCTGATGGTGAACGTTAACCGCCAGCGAGAGCGTCTCCTGGGAGTCGGCCTGGTCATCCAGCAGCTGCTGCTCGTCGAGCAGCGCCTGGTGGAAAGCAGGCAGCTCTTCCGGGGAGACGTGGTGTTTCCGCGCCAGCGAGATCTGACGCGAAATACGCTGCTCCAGTTCAAACAGGCGGTTCGGATCCAGGTCCAGACGGTCGCAATAGTGGCGCAGCTCTTCCCCCGCTTCGGAGATCTGAATCGCGGCCTCTTCCAGCATGTCCAGCACGCCAGAGAGTTTGCTGTCCATGCCTGCCAGCTCGGTTACCATCTGACGTACGGTATAGAGCTGGCTTTGCAGGTTGATGTCGTCGCCATCGGCCAGCATGTTCAACGCCTGCTGGCTAACGGACAGCAACTGCCCGCTGTTGGCGAGACGCTTGTACTCTTCATCGATTTGCTCGAACTCGCCCGCCTGCGGGTTAAATTCATTCAGCTCTTTCAGCTGATAGGCCAGAAGCTCGGCGCGCGCGGCGCGCTCCTGGCTCTGCTGCTGATGCTGTGCCAGCTCGCGGCAGCTGCGGTGCCACTGGCGATAGTGCTCCGCCATCAGCTGAGTAAGTGCATACTCACCGGCATAGCCGTCAAGCAGGGATTTCTGCTGTTCAGGTTTGATCAACTGCTGGTGCGCATGCTGACCGTGAATCTGAATAAGGAGCTGGCCCAGTTCACGCAGCTGGGAGAGGGGAACGGCGGTACCGTTAATAAAACCGCGAGAGCGACCGTCGCTGTTGATGACGCGGCGTAGTAAGCACTCACGGCCATCTTCGAGCTGGTTCTCTTCCAGCCAGCGCTGGGCGGCAGGGGTATCTTTAAGATTAAAGCGGGCGCAAAGGTCGGCACGGTTAGCGCCCACGCGTACGATGTCGCCCTCAGCCCGACCGCCAAGGCACAGGCCGAGCGCATCAATTGCAATAGATTTACCGGCACCGGTCTCTCCGGTGATGGCTGTCATGCCGCTGTGAAAGTCGATTTCAAGTTCACGAACGATGGCGAAGTTGCTGATGGTCAGTTGTGCCAGCATAGAGGTTTACCTGTATGAAAAACCATGACTGTTTTTTCATACAGTATAAACTGGTTTTTTATCCAGTAAAGGGCTGGAGGTAAAATCAGAACAATTTTTTCGACCAGCCGAGCTTGGAGCTTAATGTGTTGAAATAGCTGTAGTCTTTCGGATGTATCAGGTTGAGATGATAATCGCAGCGGCGGATCAGCACATCTTCGCCCTCCTGGATGGGCAGCGCTATCTGGCTGTCGCAGCTGATCTCCAGATCGTTGCGGCGATGGGAGAAGCGCAGGCGAATGGTGCTGCTGCTGTTAATGACCAGCGGGCGCGCCGAAAGCGTATGCGGGAACATCGGCACCAGGGTGATGGCGTCCAGAGAGGGGGTAAGAATAGGGCCACCGGCAGAGAGCGAATAGGCCGTTGAGCCCGTTGGGGTAGAGATTATCAGGCCGTCGGAACGCTGGGAAAAGGCGAAGATCTCGTCAATATAGACCTCAAACTCGATCATATGCGCCACTTTGCCCGGATGCAGTACCACTTCGTTGATGGCGGTACTGATGCGCTTCTGGCAATCCTGCTGGCAGACCTGCGCCTCCAGTAAAAAACGCTTTTCGCTGATGTAGTGGCCTTCCAGCACGTCGGCCAGCTGCTGATGGGCGTTATCCGGGTCGAGATCGGTAAGGAACCCCAGGTTGCCGCGGTTGATGCCGATAACCTTGATATCGTAACGCGCCAGGGTGCGTGCTGCGCCGAGCATATTACCATCGCCCCCGACCACCACCGCCAGGTCGGCCTGCTGCCCAATCTCCGCCAGGGTGCCGGTCTTCACATTTTTAAGCTGCAGCTCCTGCGCAATCTGCTGCTCTACCATCACTTCATAGCCTTTGCCGCACAGCCAATGATAGAGCATTTCATGTGTCGTCAACGCGGTAGGGTGGCGTGGATGGCCAACAATCCCAATACACTTGAAATGATTATTCATTTTCTGGAGGTCCTTGTGCGAATGAATGAGACAATATGGCTTGTTCCCTTGAATCCCGGAAACTGATCCCCATAATAAGCGAAGTTAGCGAGATGAATTCAGAAAAACGCGGAGAAATTCATGAGTAGTAAAGAACAGAAAACGCCTGAGGGGCAAGCCCCGGAAGAAATTATCATGGAACAGCATGAGGAAGTTGAGGCGGTAGAGCCGGACGCTTCTGCTGAGCAGGTGGATCCGCGCGATGAAAAAATTGCGAATCTGGAAGCTCAGTTAGCCGACGCCCAGACTCGCGAGCGCGACAGCGTGCTGCGCGTGAAGGCGGAAATGGATAACCTGCGTCGCCGTACCGAGCTGGACGTTGAAAAGGCGCATAAATTTGCCCTTGAGAAGTTCGTCAACGAACTGCTGCCGGTGATCGACAGCCTGGATCGCGCGCTGGAAGTGGCTGACAAAGCTAACCCGGACATGGCTGCGATGGTTGAAGGTATCGAACTGACGCTGAAATCCATGCTCGACGTGGTGCGTAAGTTCGGCGTGGAAGTGATTGCCGATACTAACGTGGCGCTGGATCCGAACGTTCATCAGGCGATTGCAATGGTGGAATCTGAAGAGGTTGCAGCGGGTAACGTGCTGGCCGTGATGCAGAAGGGCTATACCCTGAACGGTCGTACCATTCGCGCGGCGATGGTCACCGTGGCAAAAGCGAAAGCGTAATTTGCCTCCCGCAGCGCCGGGTGGTGGCTTCGCCTCACCCGGCCTGCGTTTTACTCCGCCACGCTCTCCCGAAGCGGTTTCACCGGCAGCACCTTCACCTGTTTGATCATATTGTCCTGCACGTCCAGGATATCAATATCGTACTGCTCAATGCGCACCCGCGTGCCCGGGGCCGGGATCTCTTCCAGCGCTTCCAGAATCATGCCGTTTATTGTGCGCGCCTCGTCCTCTGGCAGATACCAGTTAAAAGCTTTATTGAGCTCGCGCACGTTGGCGCTGCCGTCGATAAGTACCGACCCGTCGTTCTGCGGGGTAACCTCTTCCGCAAGGGAAGGGGACATTGAGGTAGTAAAGTCGCCGACGATCTCTTCCAGAATATCCTCGACCGTGACCAGCCCCTGAATATCGCCGTACTCGTCAACCACCAGACCCACCTTTTTCTTGTTGCGCTGGAATTTAACCAGCTGGGTGCTGAGCGGGGTGCCTTCCGGGATGTAGTAAATCTCATCGGCGGCGCGCAGGAGCATCTCTTTGGTGAACTCCTGTTTCTCGGTCATCAGGCGGTAAGCCTCACGCACGCGTAGCATGCTGATGGTATCGTCCAGCGAATCGCGATACAGCACGATGCGGCCGTGAGGAGAGTGGGTCAGCTGACGAACGATGGCTTTCCAGTCGTCGTTAATATCGATACCGACGATCTCATTGCGCGGCACCATGATGTCATCGACGCTAATCTTTTCCAGATCCAGCACCGACAGCAGCATATCCTGGTTACGGCGGGAAATTTGCGAGCGCGACTCGTGCACTATGGTGCGCAGCTCGTCTTTGCTCAGGGCGCTGCTGACCACCACGTCCGCCTTAATACCCACCATGCGCATCAGAATACGGGTCACCATATTCAGCAGCCACACCAGCGGCATCATCAGGATCAACAAAGGCGACAGCAGGAAGCTGCTCGGATAGGCCACCTTTTCCGGATAGAGCGCGGCAATGGTTTTTGGCAGCACTTCGGCAAATACCAGCACCACGAAGGTTAATACGCCGGTGGCGATGGCCACGCCGGCGTTTCCGTACAGGCGCATGCCCACGATGGTGCCGAGCGCTGACGCGAGAATGTTCACCAGGTTGTTGCCAATCAGCACCAGGCTAATCAGCCGATCCGGCTTGCGCAGCAGTTTTTCGACCCGACGGGCGGCACGGTTACCCTGTTTAGCGCGATGACGTAACCGGTAGCGGTTGAGGGTCATCATGCCGGTTTCCGAACCGGAGAAATAGGCGGAGATAACCACCATGACGATCAGCGTCACGATCAGCGTGGTGGTGGAGATG
>DKMV01000244.1:0-600 GCA_002469605.1 Leclercia sp. UBA7405 | reverse complement strand
CAGCGTGGTGGTGGAGATGTGATCCAGGGGGAACTCCTTGGTTGCTAGCTAACGAACTGCTGTATTACGCGGCTACCGAAGTAGGCCAGGGTCAAAATACCAGCGCCAGCTACGTTAAACCAGACGACGCGACGACCGCGCCAGCCTTTATGATAGTGGCCCCATAACAGGACAATATAGACAAACCACGCGATGATGGAGAGAACCGCTTTATCGATATTCTCCATGCTGAACAGGTTGTTCATATAAAACAGCCCGGTACAGAGCGTGAGCGTAAGCAGTACAACGCCAATCTGGGTGATGTGAAACATTTTACGCTCAATAACCATCAGCGGCGGCATTTCATGGTTAAAGGCCAGCCTTTTATTCTTAAGCTGGTAATCAATCCACGCCAGCTGCATGGCGTACAGCGCGGCAATAATAAGCGTAGCGTAAGAGAAGAGCGACAGGCCGATATGCACCATCATCCCCGGCGTCGTCTCCAGGTGGGTGATGTACTCGTTAGGGACGAAGGTCGCAAAAGCCAGGTTGATGAGCGCAAAGGCGTAGACAATCGGCAACAGCAGCCAGCCGCGGTTCTTCGAGGCGACAATAGTCATC
>DKMV01000342.1 GCA_002469605.1 Leclercia sp. UBA7405 | reverse complement strand
GCGTCCGCGTTATGACCAGGTAATGTCCTTCGGCTGGAAAGTATGCCTGCCGCTGACGCTCGTCAACTTGCTGGTAACGGCGGCTGTCATTCTCTGGCAGGCGCAATAAGGGGCTAATAGACCATGACCTTAAAAGAATTATTCGTAGGCTTCGGCACCCAGGTACGCAGTATCTGGATGATCGGCCTGCACGCGTTTGCGAAACGCGAAACCCGGATGTATCCGGAAGAGCCGGTATATCTGCCGCCGCGCTACCGTGGCCGTATCGTGCTGACGCGCGATCCGGACGGTTCCGAGCGCTGCGTGGCCTGTAACCTGTGTGCGGTAGCTTGTCCGGTAGGCTGTATCTCGCTGCAAAAAGCCGAGACGGTCGACGGCCGCTGGTACCCGGAGTTCTTCCGCATTAACTTCTCACGCTGCATCTTCTGCGGCCTGTGCGAAGAAGCGTGCCCGACCACGGCGATTCAGCTAACCCCGGACTTTGAACTGGGTGAGTACAAGCGTCAGGATCTGGTGTACGAAAAAGAGGATCTGCTGATTTCCGGTCCGGGCAAATACCCGGAATATAACTTCTACCGGATGGCGGGTATGGCAATCGACGGCAAAGATAAGGGCGAAGCAGAGAACGAAGCCAAGCCTATCGACGTCAAGAGCCTGTTACCGTAAGGAGAGGGGCAATGGAATTCGCTTTTTATATCTGTGGCCTTATCGCCATCCTGGCTACGCTGCGAGTGATTACGCACACTAATCCGGTACATGCTCTGCTGTACCTGATTATCTCGCTGCTGGCTATTTCCGGGGTCTTCTTTGCACTGGGCGCGCACTTCGCCGGTGCGCTGGAAATCATCGTCTACGCCGGTGCCATCATGGTGCTGTTCGTCTTCGTGGTGATGATGCTGAACCTGGGCGGCTCTGAAATTGAGCAGGAACGTCAGTGGTTACAACCGCAGGTGTGGATTGGTCCGGCGATTCTGTCGGCCATCATGCTGGCGGTCATCGTCTACGCCATCCTGGGCGTGAACGATCAGGGCATCGACGGTACGCCAATCAGCGCCAAAGCGGTGGGTATTACCCTGTTTGGCCCGTACGTCCTGGCCGTTGAGCTGGCTTCCATGCTGCTGCTGGCAGGCCTGGTTGTGGCCTTCCACGTGGGCCGCGAAGAGCGTATGGGTGAAGTGCTGAGCAACCGCAAGGAAGACAGCGCGAAGAGAAAAACGGAGGAACACGCATGATTCCTTTAACACATGGACTGATCCTCGCGGCGATTTTATTCGTGCTGGGCTTAACCTGTCTGGTTATCCGTCGCAATCTGCTGTTTATGCTGATTGGTCTGGAGATCATGATTAACGCTTCCGCGCTGGCCTTTGTGGTTGCCGGTAGCTACTGGGGCCAGACCGATGGTCAGGTGATGTACATTCTCGCCATCAGCCTTGCGGCTGCCGAAGCGAGTATTGGCCTGGCGCTGTTGCTGCAGCTCCATCGTCGCCGCCAGAACCTGAACATCGATTCAGTAAGTGAGTTGCGTGGATGAACATGCTTGCCTTAACCATTATTTTTCCGCTGATTGGCTTCCTGCTGCTGGCGTTCTCACGCGGCCGCTGGTCTGAAAATCTCTCCGCCACCATCGGCATGGGCTCTGTTGGCCTGGCCGCGCTGGTGACGGCATATGCGGGTATCGACTTCTTTAACAATGGACGTCAGGCCTTCAGCGTGCCGCTGTGGACCTGGATGTCGGTAGGTGATTTCAACATCGGTTTCAACCTGGTGCTGGATGGTCTGTCGCTGACCATGCTCTCGGTGGTGACCGGTGTGGGCTTCCTCATCCACATGTTTGCCTCCTGGTATATGCGTGGTGAAGAGGGTTACTCCCGCTTCTTCGCCTACACCAACCTGTTTATCGCCAGCATGGTGGTACTGGTGCTGGCGGATAACCTGCTGCTGATGTACCTCGGCTGGGAAGGGGTGGGGCTCTGCTCTTACCTGCTGATCGGTTTCTACTATACCGATCCGAAGAATGGCGCAGCGGCCATGAAAGCGTTCGTCGTGACCCGCGTGGGTGACGTCTTCCTCGCCTTCGCGCTGTTCATTCTTTACAACGAACTGGGCACCCTGAACTTCCGCGAAATGGTAGAGCTGGCACCGGCGCACTTCGAAGCGGGCAACAACATGCTGTGGTGGGCAACTCTGATGCTGCTGGGCGGTGCCGTGGGTAAATCCGCGCAGCTGCCGTTGCAGACCTGGCTTGCCGACGCGATGGCGGGCCCGACGCCTGTCTCCGCGCTGATCCACGCCGCAACCATGGTTACCGCAGGTGTCTACCTGATTGCACGTACCCACGGCCTGTTCCTGATGACGCCGGAAATTCTGCATCTGGTGGGCATCGTTGGGGCAGTGACCCTGGTGCTGGCGGGCTTTGCCGCGCTGGTGCAGACCGATATCAAACGTGTTCTCGCTTACTCCACCATGAGCCAGATTGGCTACATGTTCCTGGCGCTGGGCGTCCAGGCGTGGGACGCGGCCATTTTCCACCTGATGACGCATGCGTTCTTTAAAGCGCTGCTGTTCCTCTCATCCGGTTCGGTGATCCTGGCCTGCCACCACGAGCAGAACATCTTCAAAATGGGCGGACTGCGTAAGTCTATTCCGCTGGTTTACGCCTGCTTCCTGGTGGGCGGCGCGGCGCTGGCGGCACTGCCGCTGATTACCGCGGGCTTCTTCAGTAAGGACGAAATCCTTGCGGGGGCCATGGCGAATGGACATATCAATCTGATGGTTGCGGGTCTGGTCGGTGCCTTTATGACCTCCCTGTATACCTTCCGTATGATTTTCATCGTATTCCACGGTAAAGAACAAATTCACGCTCACGCAGGGAAGGGGATCACCCATCACCTGCCGCTGATTGTGCTGCTGGTACTCTCCACCTTCGTTGGCGCGATGATTGTGCCACCGCTGCAGGGCGTACTGCCGGCAACAACCGAGCTTGAGCACGGTCGCGTTCTGACGCTTGAAATCACCTCCGGTGTGGTGGCTATTGCGGGCATCCTGATTGCCGCATGGCTGTGGCTGGGCAAACGCACGCTGGTGACCGCCGTTGCCAACAGCGCGCCGGGCCGTCTGCTGGGTACCTGGTGGTACAACGCCTGGGGCTTCGACTGGCTGTACGACATGATCTTCGTGAAGCCTTTCCTGGGCATTGCGTGGCTTATCAAGCGCGACCCGCTGAACGCACTGATGAACATCCCGGCGATCCTTTCCCGCTTTGCAGGTAAAGGCCTGCTGTACAGCGAGAACGGTTATCTGCGCTGGTATGTGGCGTCCATGAGCATCGGTGCGGTTGTCGTACTGGCGCTGCTCATGGTGTTGCGTTGATCGTTAAGTGAATTTTATTCGAATTCGTTGAAAATCAGGCCCCTTCCGGGGGCCTTAAAAAGGAATGTAAATCGCCATGTTACTACCCTGGCTAATATTAATTCCCTTTATTGGTGGCTTCCTGTGCTGGCAGACCGAACGCTTTGGCGTGAAGATGCCGCGCTGGATCGCGCTCATCACCATGGGATTAACGCTCGCGCTTGGCCTGCAACTCTGGTTGCAGGGCGGCTACTCTCTGACCCAGTCTGCGGGTATCCCACAGTGGCAGTCTGAATTTATTCTGCCGTGGATCCCACGCTTCGGTATCACTATTCACCTGGCGCTCGACGGTCTGTCGCTGCTGATGGTAGTGCTGACCGGCCTGCTCGGCGTTCTGGCGGTGCTCTGCTCCTGGCGAGAAATCGAAAAATACCAGGGCTTCTTCCACCTGAACCTGATGTGGATCCTGGGCGGCGTGATCGGCGTGTTCCTTGCCATCGACATGTTCCTGTTCTTCTTCTTCTGGGAGATGATGCT
>DKMV01000186.1 GCA_002469605.1 Leclercia sp. UBA7405 | reverse complement strand
TTCCTGGAACCGGATAATCAGCGATGCTTTGCAGATCCCGATAGTGGTTAACTACCGTGGTATGGGTTCGGATAAGCTCCAGCTCGCGCTCGCGCTGGGCGGCCAGCTCATGGCGTGGATCGTGGATAAGGATCGCATTTTCAAGATCGAGCCGCCAGGCGCGCGGGTTGAGGTTATTGCCGGTCAGCAGCATCCACTCGTCATCGACCCACATCCCTTTCAGATGGTAGCTGTTATCTTCATCCTTCCACAGGCGCACAATCAGCTGGTCCGTATTCACGTAATATTGCAGGCGGCTCAGGAAACGGCGCAGGTTAATCTCATAGAGATAGGGCAGCGCGCCGATAATTTTGAAGGGCTGATCTTCCGGGATATAGAAATCGTTCGCGGTCTTATCGCCAACAATGATCTCCACCTTTTTACCGTCACGCAGTAGCTGAATGATATTGCGCACCAGCACGGCCGGCAGGTTGAAATAGGGGGTGCAGATGGTCAGCTTCTCTTCTGCACAGGGCATCAGATGGAAGATGGTTTTGTTCAGCAGGCTTGATTTGCCGAGGCCAACCAGCGGCGTGACCGAAAGCTGTTCGTTACCGGCATCGCCCTGAAACTGGAACGAAGCATCCCGCAGCCCCTGGCGGAAAAGGCGAATATCATTTTTGATATCCGGGCTTTTTGGACGCTCAGGATCGTCAAGACGATTCACCGCGCGGCCATGCACCAGGTAGCGATCCACCCACTCAAACATAATATCGGCCATGCGGGCATTACGGACCAGATGGTAGCGGTCGTAGCGATATTTATCGAGCTGATGCAGATAGACGTCATTGAGACTGGCGCCGCTGTAGAGCACGCTGTCATCAATGATAAAACCTTTGAAATGGAGCACGCCGAGCGCTTCACGCGTATTTACCGGCACCCCATAAACAGGCACGTCAACACCGGGATTTTCCTGAGCCAGGCGGCAATACCAGTCGGCATTGGTGTTTGCGGCTGCGGCGCCAATGCGTCCACGCTGGGCGCGATGCCAGTCGACCAGCACGCGTACGTCCAGTTCCGGACGCTGGCGTTTGGCTTCGTAGAGGGCATGTAAAATAGCGCTGCCGCCTTCATCCTGTTCAAGATAAAGCGCAACAATACAGATACGCTGCGTGGCGCTGGCAATTTTTTCCAGCAGCGTCTCGCGGAAATGGGCAGGAGCGTAAAAGAACTCGACATCATCAACTGACTGAGAAATCTTCGGTAGTTGAGCAAGGTGTTGTTGATGTTTATTGCGCTTAAATTTTGACAACATCACAGTGCGATTCTTCTCTGTTCATTGAAGGGTTATCTGTACCATGCAGACAACAGAAGCGGACAATCATATCATCAGTGCCTGCGAAAGTGGTCAACATTTCCAGTACCTTACTCTTGTTTACCTTGCGGCATCAGCTGGAGCGTCAGCCCGACGATGCCCTCTTCAAGCTGCACATCTACGGCGAATCCCAGTTTTCGCGCCAGCGAAACCATGCCCTGATTATTCGGCATAGTGATGCCATTGAGGCGCTGCAATCCATGATCCCGCGTGTAGCTGATAAGCTTCTCCAGCAGCCGTCTTCCCAGACCCAACCCTTTTAAATCTGAGCGGACCAGCACGGCGAACTCCGCATCAACGTTATCGGGATCGGAGATGGCCCGCGTGACGCCGAGGATCTCATCTCCCTCATCGCTGCGGCGAACCGCCACAAACGCCATTTCCCGATCGTAGTCGATCTGCGTCATGTTGGCTAAGTCGTCGTGAGTAAATTCGTTGATTTCGCTGAAATAGCGATAGTACAAATCTTCTTTAGTCACCTGGGCGATAAAGCGCTGCAGCTGGGGCTCATCTTCCGGCAGAATTGGGCGAAACAGCGATAGTTCACCGTTTTTCAACTCTACCCACTCTTCAAGCTGATGCGGATAAGGGCGGATGGCGAGCCGGCCGTCGCGATCGCCCTCGAAGGCGGCAATATTCAGGGTGACATCCAGAGCGGTCATCTCGCTGCCGGAAGCCAGCAGAGGGTGAATATCCAGCCGCTGGATCTCCGGGGCGTCGATAATCAAGTTAGAGACCTGCACCAGGAACTGGCTCAGGGCGGTGATATCCAGAGGACGTAAAGCGCTGCGCCCGCGGATTTTTTTGCTCTTGATCGCCTGGATTATCAGGTAGCGCGCCAGGTTCATGTTCAGCGGCGGCAGGGCCACTACCGCCTGCTCTTCGGGGCGCCACTCCACGCCGCCTTCCCCCAGCATAATTAACGGGCCGAAGACCGGATCCTGCTCGACCACTACCCGCAGCTCCTGCGCGCCCGCACGGTGGGCCATGCTCTGGACCTGCAGACCGTGGATCCTCGCCTGCGGCCAGGTCATTTTAACGCGATCGATAATGGCGTCTGCCGCCTGCTGCACTTCCGCCGCGGTACGCAGGTAAAGCATCACCCCCTGAACGTCGGACTTATGCGGGATATCCGGAGAGCGTAACTTCAGCGCCACAGGATAGCCAATCTGCTCGGCGATATGCACCGCTTCGGCGCTATCGCTGGCAATCCAGGTGGGCAGGGTATTCATTCCCCAGGCGCTCAGGATCGGCTGGACTTCATGGGTATCCAGCGAGCGGGCCCCCTCCGCAATAGCCCGCTGTAACAGGCTGCGGGCGTTGCTGGTATTGGCGGTGAGGTTTGCAGGGAGCGCCGGGGGTTCCCGCAGCTGTTTCTGGTTACGCCGATACTCCACCATATGCATAAAGGCCGTAACCGTTCCTTCCGGCGTGCGGTAGGTTGGCAGACCCGCCTCGCTGAACAGGCGGCGCGCTTCCTGGGAGGAGTGTTCCCCACACCAGTTGGTGAGCAGCGATACATACTTACCGCGGGGGTGCTTTTTCACCGCGTCGATCAGCGCGCGTGCGCTCTCGCTTCCCGGCGCAGCCGCGCTGGGAGAATGAATGACCATCAGGGCATCAAATTCCTGACTGTCGAGCAGAATGGCAAGCGAGCGTAAATAATGCTCGCTGCTGGCGTCGTCGCGCAGATCGAGCGGATTACCGGGTTCCACGCCTGGCGGCAGCGCCTCGCGCAGGCGCGCAAGCGTCTCTTCGCTGAGGCTAGCGAGCTTACCATTGCGTAGCCAGAGTTCGTCCAGCGCCAGCGCAGCCGGGGCGGCGCCGTTGCTGATAATCATTAACCTGTCGCCCCGCAGCGGGCGCATATGGCTCAGCGTCTCGACCGCAGAGAAAAGCTCGTGGGTATCCTGGACGCGCAGCAGCCCGGCGCGCTGGATAGCTGCATCCCAGGCGGGATCCATCCCTGAATGGGAATGTAATAACCGCTGGGCTGCCGGACTACGTCCGCTTTTGATAACCAGAATGGGTTTATTGCGCGACGCGCTGCGGGCGGCGGAGACGAACCGCCTCGCATCGCTTAAATGTTCCAGGTAGAGCAGAATGGCGCTGGTTTTGCTGTCCCGCGCCAGGAAGTCGAGCAGCTCATCCACGTCGATATCCAGGCTGTCGCCCAGCGCAATAAACCAGGAGAAGCCCAGATTGCGCTGCTGCGCCCAGTCGAGAATGGTATTGGAGACCGCTGCCGACTGCGAGATAAAGGCGATGCGGCCTTTCTCAATCGGCACCGGCGAGAAGCTGGCGTTAAGTCCTTGCCAGGGCGCGAGCAGCCCGAGACTGTTAGGACCGAGCAGGCGAATCTGCCACTGCGCGGTGCAGCTTTTGAGCGCCTCCAGCTGGCTGGCGGGTGCGGAGAGAATAATGCAGGCTTTACACCCTTTTTCGCCCAGCTGTTGCAGCAGTTCGAGGTTGCGTTTCGCATGGGTACAGATCACTGCCAGGTCAGGCGCGAAAGGCAGGCTGTCGATGGTAGGCCAGGCGAGCACGCCGCTGACGGCCCTGTATTTTGGCGTGACCGGCAGCACCGGGCCGCTGAAGCCCCCCGCCAGCAGATTGCGCATCATAAAGTGCCCGGCGCGTCCCGCCCTGTCCGAGGCGCCAATCACCGAAATAGATTTAGGTCGTAACAGCGCTTCCAGCCCGCGTTGGCTCATCCCGCCCTCCTGAAGTCGACTGGCGTGATTGTAATCGTTTTTTCCCGGGTTTGCCGGTTCGGCGATCGCAGGCTGAGAGCCGCGACAAAATTTTGCTGCGCTGGCGGGAGGCGGCAATCCGACAGCGGATCGCCGCACGTAAGCGTTAAAGACTCTCGACGATGGCGGTTTGATGCGCGGGATGGTGCGGTTTGCCTGCCAGATAGGCATGGCGAAACCGTTCAAAATGGTGAAGCAGGGCGTGCGCCGCGGCAGCGTCGCCTGCCTGCTCCAGCAGCGCGGCGGCGACTTCGGCGGTGCAGTGCTGGCCTTCGCCATGGGCTTCGCGCAGCGTATAGCGCGAGGGCGCGGTGACGTTTAGCGACATGACCGGCAGCGCATCGAGCCAGGGACTTTTGCGAAACATTTTGCGCGCCTCGGTCCAGGTGCCATCGAGCATAATAAAGAGCGGCGGCTTGCCGCTGAGCGGCGGCGCGGTCAGCACTTCGCGGCCGGGATCGGCGTAGGAGGCGGGAAACACCACCATCGGCTGATAGTCGGGATGCGCAACCGCGCTCAGCAGGGCGGGATCGGGTTCGGTACGTGACCAGCCGAACGCTTCGGTCTGCGGCAAAATATCGGCGATCAGCCGTCCGGTATTGCTGGGCTTCATTGGCTCGGTATCGAACATCACCAGGCAAAAACGGCTGGTGGCCTGGTTTGGCGTCAGGGTGGCACAGAGACACTGTTTTAATGGCAGCAGGCAGCGCTGGCAGCGACGAACGCGGTTGCCACGGGCAAGAAAAGGACGGGTAGCACGCGCCAGGCGTTCAGCGCGCAGTTGCAGTACAGCGTTATCAGTCATGAGAGAGGCGCAGAAAAAACGCCATTTTCGCAGAGGTGAGGGCGGGGCACAAGGGATGTGCCCCGGTCGGTCACAGGGATTCGTTCAGCCAGCTATCGAAAGGCGCTTTCGGCACGGCGCCATTGAGCATGTCGACGACTTCACCATTTTTAAACAGCATAATGGTGGGGATGCTGCGAATACGGAAGCGGGCGCTAAGCTCACGTTCAGCTTCGGTGTTCACTTTAACAAAGCGCACTTTACCGCTGCGTTCTTCCGCTACATCTTCAAAGATAGGGGCAAAGTTACGGCACGGGCCGCACCATGGAGCCCAGAAATCCACCACTACCGGCAGATCGTCCTTCAGTAGTTTATCCAGAGTTGCACCGGTAGCATTAATAACATCACCATCGAACAATTCATGACCGCAACGACCGCATTTAGCCACGTCATCAATTCGGTCATCCGGAATGCGATTCAGGGCCTGGCAGTTGGCACATACGGTATTCATAACTAACCTCAGGTAAGACAAGGGAACAAAACGGCAAAAGGCCGGTGTGTTTCTAATATGTTACACATTATCAGTGAGCGTGTTTGAAACGACAATGCGTTTTGTTCAATAAGAACAATAGTCACAGGCTTTGATACGAAATAATGGCTATGCGCGGGTACATCGGGTAATCTGCGCGCTTCGCGCAGCGCTGGTGGAGAAAAGCATGAACGACGAACTGAAAAATAAAAGCGGCAAGGTCAAAGTGATGTATGTCCGCAGTGATGATGACTCTGATAAACGCACCGCAAATCCGCGTACTGGAAAGGGCGGCGGGCGTCCGGGATCATCTCGTGCAGACGGTGGCCGTCGCCCCGCCCGCGATGAGAGAAATAACCGTGGTGATGACCGTAAACGTGATAGCCGTCCGCGTGACGACGCTGGCCGTGACGGTGGTTCCCCATGGCGTACCGTTTCCCGTGCTCCGGGCGAAGAGGCCCCGGCAAAAGCCGAGCACGGCGGAATTAGTGGTAAGAGCTTTATCGATCCGGAAGTGCTGCGCCGTCAGCGCGCCGAAGAGACCCGCGTCTACGGTGAAAACGCCTGTCAGGCCCTGTTCCAGAGCCGCCCGGACTGCATCGTTCGCGCCTGGTTTATCCAGAGCGTTACGCCGCGCTTCAAAGAGGCGCTGCGCTGGATGGCGGCCAACCGCAAAGCCTATCACGTGGTGGATGATGCCGAGCTGACCAAAGCGTCCGGCACCGAGCACCACGGCGGGGTCTGCTTCCTGATCAAAAAACGTAACGGCACCACCGTTGAGCAGTGGGTCAGCCAGGCGGATGCCGATGATTGCGTGCTGGCGCTGGAAGATGTCGGCAACCCGCACAACCTTGGCGCCATGATGCGCAGCTGCGCCCACTTTGGCGTTAAGGGCGTGCTATTGCAGGATGCGGCACTGCTGGAATCCGGTGCGGCTATCCGTACTGCGGAAGGCGGTGCGGAGCATGTGCAGCCTATCACCGGCGACAGCGTTCTGGATGCCATTGAGCAGTTCCGCAAGGCGGGCTACAGCATCGTGACCACCTCAAGCCATCAGGGTACCCCGCTGTTCAAGGCAACCCTGCCGCGTAAGATGGTGCTGGTGTTAGGTCAGGAGCGTGAAGGTCTGTCCGAGGCTGCGCTGTCCAGCGCCGACCTGAGCGTCTCTATTGAGGGGACGGGCAATGTAGAAAGCCTTAACGTCTCCGTTGCCACCGGCGTACTGCTGGCCGAGTGGTGGCGTCAGAATAAAGCATAATCATGCTTTCCCGGGCCTGACGTCAGTTCAGGCCCGGAACCCTTTCTGCTAGTTACTCTCCGCCGGCAGCTCCGGCATCCAGTCAATCGGTTCTTTCCCGTGCTTTTCCAGCCACTGGTTCGCCAGCGCGAAATGGTTACAGCCCAAAAACCCGCGATGGGCAGATAACGGCGACGGGTGCGGCGCCTTCAGTACATGATGGCGTTGCGTATCAATGATCGCCCCTTTTTTCTGTGCATGGGCTCCCCACAGTAAAAACACCACCCCTTCACAATGCTCGTTGATCAGGCTTATTACCTTACTGGTAAAGGTCTCCCAGCCGAGGCTGGCATGGGAGTGGGCCTGCCCGGCACGCACGGTGAGTACGGTATTGAGCAGCATTACGCCCTGGCGCGCCCAGCTTTCCAGATAACCGTGATTGGGACGGGTAAAGCTCGGAATCGACGGATACAGCTCTTTATACATATTTACCAGTGACGGCGGGGGAGTAACGCCCGGGCGTACCGAAAAGGCAAGACCGTGAGCCTGACCCGGGCCGTGGTAGGGATCCTGGCCTAAAATTACTACCTTGACGTTACCCAGTTCGGTAAAGCGAAACGCGTTGAAAACATCTTTTTGCGGGGGATAGATGGTGATACCGGACTGGCGTTCAGCGGCAACGGTCTCCAGAGTCTGTACAAAATAGGGTTGCTGCTTCTCATCGGCCAGTACATCGTGCCAGGTTAACGAGGTGGTCATTATGCTCTCCTGCGAAATTTTCTGTACTTAGCTTAACTGCTTATGACAGAGGAGCAAAATCACAGTGCCATTTTATAAAAAGAGTTTAAATTCACCGGGTTAATTTGAGGTGATGATGTTGGAAATTGACATAAAACAATAATATTAAGCTATGACCACATATGATGAAGGGTTTTTATTGATTTAAGTCAAAGAATCAGGCGCGCTTGACTGATATATATACACTCAAGCAACAATGGTTTTACCAATTGCCCGCAAACGGGCAGACACCAAATTAATGTGGTTTAAGGGAGACATCATATGATTACGGGTATCCAGATTACTAAAGCTGCAAACGACGACCTGCTGAACTCATTCTGGCTGCTGGACAGCGAAAAAGGCGAAGCGCGCTGCGTGGCCGCCAAAGCCGGTTTTACTGAAGACCAGATTGTTCCGGTCAGCAAGCTGGGTGAAATTGAGTATCGTGAAATCCCGATGGAAGTGCAGCCTGAAGTGCGCGTTGAAGGTGGTCAGCACCTGAACGTAAACGTGCTGCGTCGTGAAACCCTGGAAGATGCGGTTAAGCACCCGGAAAAATATCCGCAGCTGACCATTCGTGTTTCTGGCTATGCGGTACGCTTCAACTCTCTGACCCCAGAACAGCAGCGTGACGTTATTGCACGTACCTTTACTGAAAGCCTGTAAGCTTCAGATAAAATAAAAAGCCGGGTCGAAACCCGGCTTTTTTTATTTTTCAGTTTGTGAATCTGGCGCTGCGCTACTTGGCTTACGGCGTTTACCAATGTTTTTGGTATCGCGATGGCGCTGTTTGACGCGCGGCTTCTCTTTTTCTTTCTCTTTCTTCTCGGCACGCTTAGCGAGCACTTTTTTAGACGGCTTGCCGGTCATTTTTTCGCTTGGCGCGCGCGTGGTGGGACGCAGTTCATCGATGACGCGGGCTTTCAGCGGCTCTTCGATATAGCGGCCAACTTTCTGCAACAGCAGGTAATCGTGGGCTTCCACCAGTGAAATCGCGGTACCTTTGCGGCCAGCACGACCGGTACGGCCGATGCGGTGCAGATAGGTATCGCCACTCAGCGGCATATCAAAGTTAATGACATGGCTGACGTCCGGAATATCGATCCCGCGGGCGGCAACGTCGGTGGCGACCAGCACATTCACACGGCCTTCGGTCAGACGCTTAATGCCTTCGGTACGCTTGACCTGCGCCATCTCGCCTTCGAGATAACAGTTATTGATCCCCGCCGCACGCAGCTTATCGGCCAGCTCATGCACGCGCTCGCGTTTACGCACAAAGACGATGGTACGGGTGGCGTCTTCCTGCTTCAGCAGGTGCTTGAGCAGTTCAATTTTGTGTTCAAGATTGTCTGCGCGGTAGTACCACTGGTGGATCTTCTTACGTTCACGGGTGGATGGCGTAGCGGAAACCTCTACCGGATCCTCCAGCAGACGCTCTGCGAAGTCTTTAACCGCATTCCCTTCCAGGGTGGCGGAGAAGAGCAGGGTCTGTTTACGCCAGCGGGTTTCGCCCGCGATATGTTCGATATCCTGGGCAAAGCCCATATCCAGCATGCGGTCGGCTTCGTCGAGGATCAGCGTTTCAACCGCGCGGCAGTCGAAGTTCTCTTCTTTAATGTACTGCAGCAGACGACCGGTCGTCGCGACCACGATGTCCTGGTTTTCGCTGAACACTTCGGCGTGGTTCATATAGGCCACGCCGCCGGTGATGGTGGCGATATCCAGATGGGTGTTAGCCGCCAGCTCGCGGGCGTGGTCGGCAACCTGCATCGCCAGCTCTCGCGTCGGCGTCAGGATTAAAATGCGTGGCGGCCCCGATTTTTTACGCGGAAAATCCAGCAGATGCTGCAACGCAGGCAGCAAATAGGCCGCCGTTTTACCCGTGCCGGTTGGCGCTGAACCGAGCACATCTCGGCCCTCCAGTGCAGGCGGAATGGCCGCAGCCTGAATGGCGGTCGGGCGTGTGAAGCCTTTACTCTCAAGCGCGTTGAGCAGGCCTTCATCGAGTTCAAGTTCGGAAAAAGTCGTTACAGTCATGTTCTACCTCTGTGTGGGGCGCTGATTATAGACGTTACCGCTGCAATCTTCATCTGTTTGTGTGGATATCCCTTTTCCGCCGCTACGCTTTCCCCTATGCTACTGACGTTTCATTCTGAAGGTTGCTCTGACATGTCTCAACTCAAAGCGCAGTTGCGCCGCGATGGTTTTACGTTTAAACAGTTTTTTGTCGCGCACGATCGCTGTGCAATGAAGGTCGGTACGGACGGTATACTGCTTGGCGCCTGGGCTCCGGTCGCGGGCGTAAAACGTATTCTGGATATTGGCAGCGGCAGCGGATTACTGGCGCTGATGCTGGCACAGCGTACCGACGAGAGCGTCACCATCGATGCGGTTGAACTTGACCCTGAGGCGGCTGAGCAGGCAGGTGAAAACCTGATGGAATCGCCGTGGGCCGGGCGCACCGCCATTCATTGTGCGGATATTCTCCGCTGGGCGCCAGAACAAACCGCGCGCTTCGATCTTATCGTCAGCAACCCCCCTTATTACGAATCTGGCGTAGCCTGCGGCACCGTGCAGCGCCAGCAGGCCCGTTCTACCGATACGCTCAGCCATGAGGCTTTGCTGGCCTGTGCGGCACAGCTGATCTCTGAAGAGGGATTTTTCTGCGTCGTGCTGCCGGAGAGCGCAGGCAGTAACTTCATTACGAAGGCGACGGAGATGGGCTGGTTTTTACGCCTGCGTACCGATGTCGCGGATAATGACGGCAGATTACCGCACCGGTTGCTGCTGGCGCTGTCGCCGAAAGCGGGAGAGTGCTTCAGCGACAGGATGGTGATTCGCGGGCCGGACCAGCGCTACTCGGATGACTACACGGCCCTGACCCGCGCTTTCTATCTGTTTATGTGAGCCAGCGGCGAGAGCACTGACGGCCCGCTCTGTTCCAGCTGCTGGGGATAATCCAGCGTATAGTGCAGCCCGCGGCTCTCTTTACGCATCATCGCGCAGCGCACGATCAGCTCCGCCACCTGTACCAGGTTACGCAGCTCCAGC
>DKMV01000288.1 GCA_002469605.1 Leclercia sp. UBA7405 | reverse complement strand
AGCGGATGGCATGAATGGCCGTTAATGATCTTTACGGTGTTCGGGCAGTGCGTGGTAGGGAGCTTTATTGTGCTCGCGATTGCGCTGCTAAATAGCAACCTGCGGGCAGAAAAACGGCAGCGGCTGATCGCCACCATGTTTGGCCTGTGGGTGCTAATGGGGATAGGGTTTATCGCCTCGACCCTGCACCTCGGCTCGCCCATGCGGGCGTTCAACTCCCTTAACCGCATTGGGGCGTCGGCGCTCAGCAACGAGATCGCCAGCGGGGCGATCTTCTTCGCGGTAGGGGGGCTTGGCTGGCTGCTTGCCGTGCTGAATAAGCTGCCCGCCGCGCTGCGCGCCCTGTGGCTTATCGTGACTATGGTGCTGGGCGTGGTCTTTGTCTGGATGATGGTGCGGGTCTATAACACTATCGATACCGTGCCGACCTGGTACAGCCTGTGGACGCCGTTGACCTTCTTCCTGACCCTGTTCATTGGCGGCCCGCTGCTTGGTTATCTGCTGCTGCGCGTGGCGGGTGTCGAAGGCTGGGCGATGCGTCTGCTGCCTGCCGTGACGCTACTGGCGCTGATGGTGAGCGTAGTGGTGTCGCTGATGCAGGGGGCGGAGCTTGCCGGGATCCACAGCTCGGTACAGCAGGCCTCGGCGCTGATACCGGACTACGGTGCGCTGATGGCCTGGCGGATAGTGCTGCTGGCCGCCGCGCTGCTCTGCTGGATCGTGCCGCAACTGAAAGGCTACCAGCCTGCCGTACCGCTGCTGTCGGTAGCGCTGGTACTTGTTCTGGCGGGTGAACTGCTGGGCCGGGGCGTCTTTTACGGCCTGCATATGACGGTGGGAATGGCCGTCGCCGGTTAAGTTTAAATTTCGTTATAAAAAGCCGGGACTTAATACCCGGCTTTCTTTTTTTTCATCATGAAATTTTTCAACTGAGCGTTTCGCTCTTTTTTTGCCTTAAATTAATTAAAACAAACAGATAATTTATTTTCCCCGCGTTGCGTTGATACGCAGGATAAGTTTTATAAATCGACAGGATACAAATCGTGCGGGGGGCAGAAAACAGCGGATTGACTTTGTTTTTGCCAGTGGCATGATGCGCACGAAATCTGACTTCCTCACGGTTTATCATCCATGTCCACCTATACCCGGCCAGTGCTTTTATTGCTCTGTGGCCTGCTTCTGCTGACGCTGGCGATAGCGGTATTAAATACCCTCGTCCCGCTCTGGCTTACCCATGAAAATTTACCGACCTGGCAGGTGGGTATGGTTAGCTCGTCCTTTTTTACCGGTAATTTACTGGGAACCTTATTGACGGGCAGCCTGATAAAACGCTTCGGTTTTAATCGCAGTTACTATCTGGCATCGCTGATTTTTGCTGCGGGCTGCGTTGGCCTGGGTCTGATGGTGGGGTTCTGGAGCTGGCTGGCATGGCGCTTTATTGCGGGTGTGGGTTGCGCAATGATTTGGGTAGTGGTCGAAAGCGCCCTGATGTGCAGCGGCACCTCCCGTAACCGCGGGCGTCTGCTGGCGGCCTATATGATGGTTTATTACGTTGGCACCGTACTGGGCCAGCTGATGGTAAGCAAATTACCTACCGATCTGATGAGCGTCCTGCCCTGGGTGACGGGAATGGTGTTGGCAGCGATCCTTCCGCTGCTCTTTACCCGTATTGTTAACCAGAACAGTGAACACCAGGAAGCTACCCACGTCTGGCCAATGCTCAGACTGCGCCAGGCACGCCTTGGGGTGAACGGCTGCATTATCTCCGGGATTGTGCTGGGCTCGCTGTACGGCCTGATGCCTCTCTATCTGAACCATCAGGGCGTTAGCGACTCGGGTATTGGCTTCTGGATGGCGGTGATGGTCAGCGCGGGGATTCTGGGTCAGTGGCCGGTTGGGCGTCTCGCGGATCGCTTTGGGCGTCTGCTGGTGCTGCGGGTGCAGGTTTTTATAGTCATCATGGGATGTCTGGCCATGCTGAGCAACGCGGCGATGGCGCCGGCGTTATTTATCCTCGGCGCTGCTGGTTTTACTCTCTACCCGGTGGCGATGGCCTGGGCCTGTGAGAAAGTTGAGCATCACCAGCTGGTGGCGATGAATCAGGCGCTGCTGCTGAGTTATACCATTGGCAGCCTGCTGGGGCCGACCTTTACCGCCATGCTGATGCAGAATTTCTCTGACAATCTGCTGTTTATCATGATTGCCAGCGTGTCGTTTATCTATCTGCTGATGCTGCTGCGCAAAGCGGGCGAACATCCTACCCCTGTGGCACATGCCTGATGAAAAAAAGCCCGGTTCAGAAACCGGGCTTTTTTTTAATACATTACCTTGTGGCCGTACTGTTCGAGTATGCCTTTGACCCTCTCCATGGTCTCTTTCTTCGGCGGTTTTACGCCATCAAGCTTGTACTCTTCCCCCATCGCGACCCATTTATGTTTGCCCAGCTCGTGGTAGGGCAGCAGTTCGATTTTCTCGACGTTGCCCATATCGCGGGTGAATTCGCCAAGACGGTGGGCAGAGTCATCATCATCTGACCAGCCCGGCACCACCACGTAGCGGATCCAGGTTTTGATCCCCTTACCGGAGATGTATTTGGCAAACTCGAGGGTGCGATGGTTAGAGACACCAACCAGGTTCTGGTGGATCTCGTCATTCATCTGTTTCAGATCGAGCATCACCAGGTCGGTCACTTCCAGCAGTTCATCGATAACCGGGTCGTAACGACGTACAAAACCGTTGGTATCGAGACAGGTGTGGATGCCCTCTTCATGGCAGGCGCGGAACCAGTCGCGAACAAACTCAGCCTGCAGCATGGCTTCGCCGCCTGATGCCGTAACGCCGCCGCCTGAGGCATTCATAAAGTGGCGATAGGTCACCACCTCTTTCATTAACTCTTCAACGGTGACTTCTTTACCACCGTGCGTATCCCAGGTATCGCGGTTATGGCAGTACAGGCAGCGCATCAGGCAGCCCTGGAAAAAGGTAATAAAACGAATGCCCGGGCCATCGACGGTGCCACAGGACTCAAAGGAGTGAATGCGACCAATAGTTGACATTGCGGTGATATCTCCAGCTTCGGCCCGTCCTGGACCTGATATGTGCACAGCTCGTACTGACTGTGTCGAGTCTATTTTGGCTGTTATCCATTGAGTATAGATAGCGGACAAAAGAGACTGGGGCAGGGTGGTGTTAAAAAGGCCCCACTGACGTGGAGCCTTTATTGTACGCCTTTTAAGGCGCGGTTTCAGTCAATTCACATTACATGGATTGAGTGAAAGTACGGGTAATAACGTCTTTCTGCTGTTCTTTAGTCAGCGAGTTGAAACGTACCGCGTAACCAGACACACGAATGGTCAGCTGCGGATATTTTTCCGGGTGCTCCATCGCATCGAGCAGCATTTCACGGTTCATGACGTTAACGTTCAGGTGCTGACCACCTTCGATGGAGGCTTCGTGATGGAAGTAACCATCCATCAGGCCTGCCAGGTTAGTCTTACGCACTTCGTCGTCTTTACCCAGCGCATTTGGCACGATAGAGAAGGTATAAGAGATACCATCTTTCGCGTACGCAAACGGCAGTTTAGCAACGGAGGTCAGAGAGGCAACCGCACCTTTCTGGTCACGACCGTGCATCGGGTTAGCACCTGGGCCGAACGGCGCGCCAGCACGACGACCGTCTGGGGTGTTACCGGTTTTCTTACCATACACAACGTTAGAGGTGATGGTCAGAACAGACTGGGTCGGGATAGCGTTACGGTAAGTAGTCAGTTTCTGAATTTTCTTCATGAAACGTTCTACCAGGTCAACCGCCATGTCATCAACGCGTGCGTCGTTGTTACCAAACTGCGGATATTCGCCTTCGATTTCGAAGTCGATAGCCAGACCGTCTTCGTCACGAATCGGTTTAACTTTCGCATATTTGATAGCAGACAGGGAGTCAGCAGCAACGGACAGACCTGCGATACCGCAAGCCATGGTACGTACCACGTCACGGTCGTGCAGCGCCATCAGAGAGGCTTCGTAGCTGTACTTGTCGTGCATGTAGTGGATTACGTTCAGCGCGGTGACGTACTGTTTTGCCAGCCAGTCCATGAAGTGATCCATACGATCCATCACTTCGTTGTAGTCCAGAACGTCGCCTTTGATCGGCTCAGACTTAGGACCAACCTGCATTTTCAGTTTTTCATCAACGCCGCCGTTGATTGCGTACAGCATGGTTTTCGCCAGGTTTGCACGCGCACCGAAGAACTGCATTTGTTTACCAACAACCATCGGGCTTACGCAGCAAGCGATCGCGTAGTCGTCGTTGTTGAAGTCCGGACGCATCAGGTCATCGTTCTCGTACTGCAGAGAAGAGGTGTCGATGGAGACTTTAGCAGCGAATTTCTTGAAGTTCAGCGGCAGTTTTTCAGACCACAGAACGGTGATGTTCGGCTCCGGAGACGGCCCCATGGTGTACAGGGTGTTCAGGAAGCGGAAGCTGTTTTTGGTTACCAGAGTACGGCCATCAACGCCCATACCACCGATAGATTCAGTTGCCCAGATCGGGTCACCGGAGAACAGCTCATCGTACTCAGGGGTACGCAGGAAGCGAACCATACGCAGTTTCATGACCAGGTGGTCAATCATTTCCTGAGCGTCTTGTTCAGTGATTTTGCCTGCTTTCAGGTCACGTTCGATGTAGGCATCCAGGAAGGTGGATACGCGACCGAAGGACATTGCTGCGCCGTTCTGAGACTTAACTGCGGCCAGGTAGCCGAAGTAGGTCCACTGGATAGCTTCCTGAGCGTTGGTTGCCGGACCAGAGATATCGCAGCCGTATTTTGCTGCCATCTCTTTGATCTGACCCAGCGCACGGTGCTGTTCAGCAATCTCTTCACGCAGACGAATAGTGGCTTCCAGGTTAACGCCATTTTCCAGATCGGACTGCAGAGAGAGGAACTGGGAGTATTTGTCTTTCAGCAGGAAGTCGATACCGTACAGCGCAACGCGACGGTAGTCACCGATGATACGGCCACGGCCGTAAGCATCCGGCAGACCGGTCAGAACGCCGGATTTACGGCAGTTCAGGATGTCTTTGGTGTAAACATCGAATACGCCCTGGTTGTGGGTCTTACGGTATTCGGTGAAGATTTTTTTCAGCATCGGGTCCAGCTCGCGATTGTACGCTTTGCAGGAACCTTCAACCATTTTGATACCACCGAACGGGATGATCGCACGTTTCAGCGGAGCTTCAGTCTGCAGACCAACGATTTTCTCAAGGGCTTTGTTGATGTAGCCAGCGTCGTGAGAAGTGATGGTGGAAGCAACAGAGGTGTCGAAATCAACTGGCGCGTGGGTGCGGTTTTCCAGTTTAACGCCTTCCATAACGCTGTCCCACAGTTTAGTGGTTGCGTCAGTGGCACCGGCCAGGAAGGATTCATCGCCTTCGTACGGGGTGTAGTTTTTCTGAATAAAGTCGCGGACGTTGACTTCATTCTGCCAGTCACCTTTGGCAAAACCTTCCCAGGCTGTGGCTAACTTTTCATTAAGCTCGGACATGTAACACCTACCTTCTTAAGTGGATTTTTTATTTACTGCCTGAGACACCATCAATGATGGTTATCGCCACGCAGGTAAATGACCCAGTATGTCAACCCGACCAGCAGGCCCCCACCGATAATGTTCCCGATAGTAACGGGGATCAGGTTATCTGTGATGAAGTTCATAATAGTCAGGTGAGAGAAACTATCCGGGGTTGAACCAACTGCAGTCCAGAACTCCGGGCTCGCAAAGTTACGGATTACGATACCCATCGGGATCATAAACATATTTGCAATACTGTGCTCAAAGCCGCTGGCGACGAACATGGCGACGGGCAGAACCATAATCATGGCTTTGTCCATCAGGCTGCGGCCTGAGTAGCTCATCCAGACGGCCAGACAGACCATCAGGTTTGCCAGGATACCGAGGGCGACGGCTTCAATAAATGTGTGATGCATTTTGTGGTCGGCAGTTTGCAGGACGTTAAGTCCCCAGCCGCCGTTGGCTGTCATATATTCACCGGACAGCCACATCAACAGAACAAACAGTAAACAACCAATCAGGTTACCGATGTAAACGTTGATCCAGTTTTTAGCCAGCTGGCCCCAGGTTATTTTACCGCTGGCTTTCGCCACCACGATCAGCACCGTCGAGGTGAAAAGGTCTGCGCCGCAGATGACGCAAAGAATCAGGCCCAGGGAGAAGCAGATGCCGCCAATCAGTTTCGCGATACCAAAGGGCATTCCGGCCGTGCCGGTGGTCGCAGTGATATAGAAGACAAAGGCTATGGAGATGAACACACCGGCGGTGATCGCCAGGAAAAACGTGGTCATCGGTTGTTTCGTTGCTTTATAGACACCCGCTTCTTCGGCAACTTTTGCCATGGCAGCTGGGAGTAAAAGATCAAAAGGGTTGTCAGCTTT